>NZ_NPDI01000023.1:0-16373 GCF_002251265.1 Rhodopirellula sp. MGV
CTGCGAAGCTCCTGCATGCGGATGTGCTGCTGAACCAGCTTGTGGCTGCGAAGCCCCTTGCGGATGCAGCAAGAAACGCGGCGGACTGTTGGCTGGCTTGTTCAAGTGCAAGAAAAGCTCTTGCTGCGAACCAGCTTGCGGCTGCGAAGTTCCAGCTTGCGGATGTGCAGAACCAACCTGTGCAGCACCTGCTCCTTGCGGATGCGACATGGGCTGCGACAGCGGCTGTGACTCTTGCTGCAGCACCAAAAAGTGCGGCGGCCTGCTTCACAAGCTGTTCGGCAACCTGAAGAAAAGCTCTTGCTGCGACAGCGGCTGCGACGCTCTGAGCTGCGACAGCGGCTGCGGATGCGGAGCTCCTGCTTACGCCGCTCCTGTTGCACCGGCACCTGCTGCAGCTCCTGCTGACGCAGCACCGATGCCACCCGCACCGATCGTTGATCCAAGTGCAAGCGTCACACAAAAGCGACGCGTCATTCAAGCTAGCGCCCGCTTCGTTCGCTGAGATATGCGACCGTAGCAGCCAGACCTCGGTCTGGTGCTTGCTCTAAGACGTGAAACGCGAAAGCGGCCCGGCAACTCGATTGTCGGGCCGCTTTTTTTTGTTTGTTTGCGGCCAACCTGTCTGTCAGCAGGGATGCACGGATCAGTTTCTGGCACTGTTCGATTTCCGGCGTTGCCCCTACGCTGTGAACCTTCCCCGTGATCCCAGCGGTCACCCGAACAGTTCCGCAACGAAACAGATGTCCTATGCCCGCCGAAGAAGCTTCGATCCGTCAATTGCTTGACTCGCATCCCGATCCCGAAACGGGGCGTCCGATGGGGTCGATGGGACAGATCGGCGAGATCAAAGTCCAAGACCAAACGGTCGATGTGCAAATCGGCCTCTCCACACACTCGATGCCAATCAAAGCAGACGTCTGCGAGGCCATCGAATCAAAGATCATCGCAGCCAATCCGGGGCACACCGTCAACGTCAGCGTCGTCGAACATGCCCGCCCTGCGGCGCGGATCGGCCAAACGGCACTGCGAGCGAAAAGCGTGATCGCGGTCGGCAGTGGTAAAGGCGGTGTCGGCAAAAGCTCTGTTGCCGCTTCGCTAGCCCTCGCCCTGCGGCACCTCGGTTCCAAAGTCGGCTTGATGGATGCCGACGTCTATGGCCCCAGCGTGCCACACTTGCTGGGCCTTGGCGGACGCCCCGCGATCAGCGAAGAGAAACGCATCGAACCGATCATCCTGCGTGACGATTCGGGATCGCCGGAAATGCCTGTGATGTCGATGGGGTTCTTGGTCGAACCGGACCAAGCGGTGATCTGGCGAGGACCGATGCTGCACGGTTCGATCAACCAGTTTCTCGGCATGACCAATTGGGGTGAACTCGACTACCTGATCATCGACATGCCACCGGGAACCGGCGACGTCGCGCTGACGTTGTCGCAAGCCGTACCTTTGTCGGGCAGCGTCGTGGTCTGCACCCCACAAGAAGTCGCGTTGCTGGACGCGATCAAGGCGATCGCGATGTACAAGAAGGTCAACATTCCGATCCTGGGGATGGTCGAAAACATGAGCGGGTTCCAATGCCCCGATTGCGGCAAGACCTACGACATCTTTGGTTCGGGCGGGGCACGCGAGAAAGCCGACGCGCTGAACGTGCCATACCTGGGCGGGCTGCCGATCGATATCGAACTCCGCAAAGCCTGTGACGAAGGCCGCTTGCCCGCATTGATCCGTGACAACGTGACTGCTCGACTGCCCTTTGAACGCATCGCCCAATCTTTGGTGCGGACGATCGCCTCACGCAACGTTGCGGCCCCACCAAAGCCGACGCTACCGACGCTGTAATCGCGTTTGGCGCATTAAAAAACCACTCGGAAGCTCGCTTCCGAGTGGCCAAGATGAATTAGCTCGACGGTTAAATCGCCGAAAGCAGAAGCCTTAGCGACGCTTCTTAGCAGCCTTTTTCTTGGTTGCTTTCTTCTTCGTGGCTTTCTTTTTAGTAGCCTTCTTTTTGGTGGCTTTCTTTTTAGTAGCCTTCTTCTTGGTCGCTTTCTTCTTCGTAGCTTTCTTCGTTGCTACCTTTTTAGTTGCCTTCTTCTTGGCGGCTTTCTTCTTGGTAGCTTTCTTTTTGGTTGCTTTCTTCTTGGCCACAGTATTCCTCCGCGGAATTGGAACACGATGGAGAGTCATTGTGACTTGGGTGGGAACACTTCCCATTCAAGTCACCGGCCACGGCTCGCCATACGCTAGTAAGTGTCGAGCAAAGTCGAAATCGGTCATCCAACCTCCAGCCGACTTTGATCAACGAAACCTGCGGTATTTGTACGCGCTGCAACAAATTCCGCAACATCTTTTTGCAGATTTTATGCTTGCAAGAAAGGTCAGTTCTGCTATGCGGCGGCCAACATTCACACACTCGGTTTAGTCGCAACGGATAGGACCGATCAAGTTCGATGGCAGGCATCACATCGCAGCGGTTCGATCATCGCGCGAACAACGTTTGATTGGAGTGCTTCCAAACGTGTTGACGCAACTGTTGATGTATCAATGTGTTGTGCGCACCACACGTGTGTCGGTAACGTTGCCGTTGAATCATCCAAGCCGCACTCAAGTGCTTGATCGCATCGACCTTTCGAACAGCCAATGAACGCTTCAGTGGATGCGTTCGTTCGTCTGTTTAACGCTCATCAATCGCTGTAAAAGTTTTTGAAATTTTTTTTGCCAAACAGACCACTTCACGTTCAAACAACAGCGTCACTTAACGCCAAGGGTTGTTCATCGCGGTAAGCATCTGGTAACTGCTGAAGGCAAACATGCCAAAGAAGATACCCATCATCGGTTGATCGTTCATCAGCGCATAGCTCGCCAACAGCACCGCAGTGATGACGCTGACCCACAACGATTGCTGAACGTGACCGCCGTTTAACAGGATCAAACTGCGTGCAATACGCCCACCATCAAGCGGCCATACCGGGACAAGGTTCAACAACGCCCAAAGCACGCTCGGCACGATGTAAAATGTGGAAAGCGTGAGCAAGCCGCGGTTGTCCATGAAGCCACCTTCGGTGACCCAAGGGATGTTCGCCAAGAACGATGGCATCAAGAAGAACGCGAACACTTGATACCCCGCAAGCTTGATCGCCAAGATGATCAGAATCGCCGAGATCAACTGAAACGCAGGTCCCGCAAAAGCGATGACCAAGTCACGTTTTTCGCCCAAGCGACCGACCGAAGCTCCGGGGAAACGACCGCCCGACGGAATTGCCATTCCGCCGAAGTGATACAGCACGATCGACGATTCGATCCCATAGCGGCGGAATGCGAACGCATGGCCAAGCTCGTGAATCAGTATCGAAAGCAACAAGCAGCCTGCCCAAGCGGCCAGTAAGGGTGCGACGCCGACCTCTCCGTTGAAGAAGCCCATCGATGCGAAGCGAGCCAATTCGTACCCAAACACGATCGCGCCAAGCCAAAACGTAACCGCGATACGGACCGGAAAGCCGAATAGCGTGAAGCGAAGGTCGTAATCGGTTTCGGGCGGATCGGCGAGTAACATGGCAGTCGATGGAGAAGGTGTTCGCGTGGAAAGGTAATCACGTCGGTTTCTGCGAGGAATCTTGTCGCCGATCCCGAGGATTGGCAAGTCTAAGCGTCCATGTCGCGAAGCGCAGGGAACTTGTCACGCCAGCGACGCAGTTCGTTGATCTCTAATTCGGTTTGCAAGACCTGAGCTTGGTCATCGGCTTCAAATAAACAGGTCCCCATGTAATCAAACGCAGCACTGCGTCCGTCAAACTGCAGGTTGGGTTCTACACCACTCCGGTTCACACCGACCACACACGCGAGGTTCTCGATCGCACGAGCCTGTAACAATCGCACCCAGTGCTCTGACCGCTTCGCCGGCCAACAGGCAATCAGTGTGAATAGTTCCGCACCGTCTTTGACCGCCGCGCGAAACAGTTCCGGGAACCGAAGGTCATAGCACACAAACGGCGCAATCTTTACGCCTTGCCACAGGAACACCTTGTGCGCCGAGCCGGCCGGGTAGTGCTTCGCTTCACCAGACAACGAGAACGGTCGCATCTTTCGATAACGGACCAGTTCGGTCCCATCAGGCGCAAACGCGACGCATTCGTTTGCCGCGTCTCCAGGCCCGTACTCGTTGACAACACCACCCATCACTGCAACATCGAACTCGGCTGCCAATTGCCGCAGCAACGTTTCGCCTTCGCGTGCATCGGATTGCTTGGTGTGCTCGGGGTTCATGCTGAACCCCGTCTCAAACATCTCTGGCAAGATCACCAATGAACCGGGGGTAACGGTTGTCCCGCCGATCAATTCACGAACACGTTGATGATTGCTGGCCCGGTCTTCCCAAGCCATGTCCAGTTGGATGGCAACGATCTTCATTGTCAGTTAACCCTACAGTAGCTTTGTCAGTCCGTCTCGTAGTCGCCCAACCCCTTCGGTCACCGACTCGCGATCCAACGCACCATACGACACACGTAAAGTACACCCTTCAGCACCGAAGGCACTGCCAGGCAGCACTGCCACACGGTAACGAACGATCAATTGTTCCACCAAGTCCATGTCCGTGCGATCGGTTCGCAAGTTCAAGAACAAATAGAACGCTCCACGCGGCATCGCGACACGGCAACGGTCACCTAAATCGGTAAGGCAATCGAGCGCGACGTCGCGAACCTGCGGCAAGCCCGCGATTTGTTCCAAACACCATGCCCGCCCCACATCGAGCGCTGCCGATGCGGCGACCTGGCAGACTTGCGGCGGGCAAATCAAATCCGTGTCTTGGATTTTGCAGTACCCGTCAAGCAACTGATCCGGGACAACCATGTAACCGAATCGCCAACCGGCAAGCGCGTACGATTTCGACAACGAGTAAATCGAAATCGTGTGTTGCCCGGCGCCTTCGATCGAACCTGGCGAGAAATGTGTGGCATCGTCGTACACAAAGTACTCGTACGCTTCGTCAGACACATGGAACAGACCTTTCTCAGCGCACAGTTGATTGATCTCACGCAACACGGACTCGTCATACGTGACGCCGGTCGGGTTGTTGGGCGAGACTGTGACGATCGCTCGCGTTCGAGAGGTGATCGCGTGTCGGATTGCGTTGAGATCAGGTTGCAGTTGATCATCGGTCGACACCGCGATTGTTTTGCACCCTGCCAACGTGATCGCCATCTCGTGATTGAAGTAAAATGGCGTCAACAAAATCACTTCGTCGCCAGGGTTCGTGATCGCCAAGATCGCATTGAAGAACCCCATGTTCGCACCGGCGGTACAGACCACCGAGCAACCAGCGCGTTTCGTCTCGATCCCGTTTTCGCGCGCAAGTTTGTCTTGCAACTTTTCGAGCAGTGTCGCTTGGCCAAGCACCGGCCCATAACGATCGAGCAACGGATCGGATGCGTGACCACTGATCGCATCAAAGACCTCGCGTGGCGGACGATAATGCACAACGCCTTGCCCCAGCGAGATGGTGCCTTCGTTGTCTCGCGCTAGGTTTGCAACGATCGGGATCACCGGATCTTGAACTTGTCGTACCCGGTCCGATTGTTTGAACATGATGAGGTTCGCTAGAGTTTCAAGTAGACGGCTATTTAGGCGGTGATGTGTCCCAGCAACGCTCCCACAACATACGCGAGTGCCGCCGCGGATCCGCCGACCGCAAGGGTTTCTGCACCCGCCAGGTACCAGCGTTCGTCGACAAACTTTGATTTGATCGCGCCGACCAAAAAGAACGCGACACATGTTAGCACCGTACTGATCAGATACGGTGCGGTTACCAAGGTTGGCGCGAACGCCGCAACGACAAAGGCAAGCAGTGGGACAAATCCGATCACATTGAATGCCACCATCGTTGCCGCGGCTGCTCGAATTGGCGATCGGCGTACGAGGCTTAAACCGTATTCGTCGGTCAACATCGTGTTGATCCAACGGTTGCGATCTTGGGTGATGATCTCGACGGCGCGGTCCAGGTCTTCGCCCTCGAACCCTTTTGCCGCAAAGATCTGCCGCACCTCTTCACGCTCGCCTTCGGGGTAGACGTCGATGTGGTGCATTTCGATTTCACGGACATTGTCGTGCAACTGCTGGTCGACGCGTGTTCCCAAAAAGTTGCTTGCCGCCATCGAGAACCCGTCGCCGATCAAGTTCGCAAAGCCCAGGATGATCACGATGTCGGAGGACAACCCTGCACCGGCCACTCCTGATACCACAGCAAACGTCGTGACGGTCCCATCGATGCCGCCATAGACCAAGTCGGACAAATAGCCGGCTTGGTTTTCTGTTGCCAAACGTGCGCGGATTTTCGCGACGCTGTGCTGGTCTTGTAACTCTTGTCGACTCGGTCGATGTAAGGCCATCAATCATCTTGAAAGTAGGGAAAAGGCATCACCGCCTTAGGAAATACCCTCATTCGCAAAGACGGTTCCCGCACCGGGCCAGTTCGGCCTTATGTTTGTCGCAGTGTACCTTGTGATGTGCTTAAGGTGAAACGAGGCCCCAGATGACTGTCGAACTGATGTCCGTCGAACAAGAGCTCGAACAGTTCATGTCCGGGCTGAAGAAACGCAACCCCTACGAGGAAGAGTTTCATCAAGCGGTTGAGGAAGTCGCCGCATCCGTTTTACCGTGGTACCTCGACCACGAGCAGTATCGTAAGGCACAGATCCTTGAACGGGTGACCGAGCCCGACCGAATTGTGACGTTTCGAGTCTGTTGGGAAACCGACGACGGAGACATTCGTGCCAATCGCGCGTGGCGCGTCCAGTTCAATCATTCGTTGGGGCCTTACAAAGGCGGATTGCGATTCCATCCCTCGGTCACCCTCAGCGTCTTAAAGTTCTTGGGGTTCGAACAGATCTTTAAGAACAGTTTGACCGGCTTGCCAATGGGCGGCGCCAAAGGCGGTTCGAACTTTAATCCGAAAGGCAAGAGCGAACGCGAAGTGATGCGGTTCTGCCAATCAATGATGACGGAACTCCATCGCCACATCGGAGAAGACGTTGACGTGCCGGCTGGTGATATCGGTGTCGGCGGGCGCGAAATCAGTTACCTGTTCGGGCAATACATGCGGCTAGAGAACCGTTGGAGCGGTGTGTTGACTGGCAAAGGGCTCTCCTTTGGCGGAAGCGCCGTACGTACCGAAGCGACCGGGTACGGAT
This sequence comes from Rhodopirellula sp. MGV, assembly GCF_002251265.1. Lineage (NCBI taxonomy): Bacteria > Pseudomonadati > Planctomycetota > Planctomycetia > Pirellulales > Pirellulaceae > Rhodopirellula > Rhodopirellula sp. MGV. The sequence goes on from NZ_NPDI01000023.1 coordinate 7,185, forward strand.
GCGTGTATTTCTGCGAACACATGTTGAACCAACACGGCGAAGAGTTGGCCGGCAAACGCGTCGCGATCAGTGGCAGCGGAAACGTCGCGACGTATGCGGCCGAAAAGGCGATCGAGAAAGGCACCAAAGTCGTCACGCTCAGCGACTCGGCCGGTTTCGTCCACATCAAAGATGGACTGACCGAACAACAGTTGCACTACGTGAAAGACCTCAAAGAAAACCGTCGCGGCAGAATCGAAGAGATGGCAGAAGCGTTCGCGTCGGTCGAGTATTACGCTGACGCTCGACCTTGGGGCGTCGACTGTGACGTGGCACTTCCCTGTGCGACGCAGAATGAAATGGATGCGATCGACGCCCAGCAGCTTGTCCGAGGCGGTTGCTTGGCGGTCTGCGAAGGTGCCAACATGCCGTTGACTGCTGAAGCGGCAAAGGTGTTGGCCGACAACGGCGTCTTGCACGCGCCGGGAAAGGCGTCCAACGCCGGCGGTGTCGCCGTCAGCGGATTGGAACAAAGCCAAAACGCGATGCGAATCAGTTGGACGCGTGAAGAGGTCGATGAACGATTGCGATCGATCATTGCCAACATCCACGCACGTTGCGTGGAGTACGGACACAAGCAGGGCCGTGTGAACTATGTCGATGGGGCGAACATCGCGGGTTTCAAGAAAGTCGCCGACGCGATGTTAGCGTACGGAGTGGTGTGAGTCGGTCCGATCGTCGATCTGCGACGACACACCTTCCGGACGAACGCCTCAAAAAAACGGCCACCGGTGTAATAACCGGTGGCCGTTTTGGCGGTTTCAAAATTCGATCGAGCTTGGAAGCTTAGACTTCCCAGCCTTCACGGTATTCGCGAGCGACGAATTCGTTGATCGCAGGCATGTTGGTGCTCTTCAGGTTTTCGGCATCCCATTCGATGCGTTGACCTTCACCGGCACGCAGTGCCAAGTTACCGACCAAGATGGTCTCGGTCAGACGGCCAGCGTAACCGAAGTTCGACATGGTGCCGGGCTCGTAATCGCCTTTGCAGGTTTCGACGAATTCCCATTTTTGACGAAGGTCCGTGTTGGCCTTGAACGGGATCCGTGGCAACGTTTGAGCTGGCAACTCGAAGTCAGCGTACTGGTCGCGAGGCAGCAGAACGTAGCGAGCACCGTAATCGTTCTCGCTGAACAGCATGCCTTTGCTACCGACAACCAACGCACCACTTTGCTTGTTGCCGCCGGCGCGTTGCTCGGCGATCTTCTTTTGGTAACGTGCTGGCAGTTGGCTGATCAAATCGTCCGATGGCAGTTCGCCACCGTCGTACCAGCGGAACTTGCAAGCCGGCAGGCCTTCACGCTCTGGGAACTCGAACAGGATCGAGCTGCTACCGGGATAGCTTTCGCCTTCGACGATGCCTGGGTTCTTGACTGCGGTGACGGCGATCGGGTCCCACAGTTTCAATGCCATGACGGGCATGTTGGTGGTGTGGCAAGCCATGTCGCCAAGAGCGCCGGTACCGAAGTCAACCCAACCACGCCAGTTGAACGAGTGGTAAGCGCCTTTCTTGAACGGACGCATTTGTGCTGGGCCGATCCAAGCGTCCCAGTTCAATGTGTCCGGCACGGGGTCTTCGCCAGCGGGGCGACCTTGACCTTGTGGCCACACAGGACGGTTCGACCAAATGTGAACTTCCGAGACGTCGCCGATCGCGCCGCTTTGGATGACTTCGACGGCTTCACGCAATCCGTCTTCGCTGGTGCCTTGGTTACCCATTTGAGTCACAACGCCGGTCTCTTCAGCCGTTTGACGCATCAGGCGTGCTTCGCTGATCGACCACGTCAGTGGCTTTTGGCAGTAGACGTGCTTCTTCATGCGCATCGCACGAACAGCGGCAGCAGCGTGCGTGTGGTCAGGCGTGCTGACGGTGACGATGTCGACCTTGTCGCCCAACTTTTCGAGCATTTCGCGGAAGTCCGAGAACTTCTCTGCGTCGGGGTGGTCGAGCGCTTTCTTCTCGAGGAACAGCGAGTCGACATCACAAAGGCCGACCAACTTGACGCCGTTTTCGGCGATGTGGCTAGCGTCGCTACTGCCTTTTCCGCCGACGCCGATACACGCGGCGGTCAAACCTTGTAGCGCCGAGTCTTGGGCACGAACCTGCTTTGACGTGCTGGTCCAGTATCCCGCCCCGATGGCACCTGCTGCCGCAGTTTGCCCCAGGAAAGTACGACGATTCGTCCGCTTGGTCATTCAAAAATTCCTCAGAAGAAGACAATGGGTTTTCGCTCGGCCGGATGCATAGTCGCTGAACCAGCGTCCGCGCAAATCACGTTAACTTTGCAGCCTAGAAAGAATAACCGTCTCTACGGCAAATCACAACGTTTTGACAGCCCAGTTCGTTGTCAACTCGGGAATCATTTGTCAACATGGAGGGTTCGGATGATGAAATCGGCCCCGTTGAGGACTTCCGCACAGGTTTCGCCAGCAGTGGTTCCTCAACATTGGTTCTTCAGCCAAGGTTTCACGTTTTCCCGCCGCAAGCTCACACCCCCCAATCAAATCTGATGATTCGATCGATTTTCCGAGGCCAACGTGGCCACGTTGTCTTTGCCGCGATCCTTTCGGTTTCCGCCACTAGCGGTTGTGGTCGTAAAGACGCCGCCCCCCCAGCTGAAAAGCCCGAGGCTGCCGTCGCTCCCGAAAAAGCCGCTCCCGAACCAGATGTCGCCGAAGACGTCAAAGCTCTGGAAGAGGCCGGATTTAGCCTGAAAAAAGACGATGCCGGCAACGTGGTCTCGTTCGGAGTCGCCAGTGATAGCGATATCAGTGACTCTTTCGTTCACCTCGCAGGCCTGAAAAATGTCAAGGAAGCCCAGTTCAGCGGCCCTGGAATCGGCGATGAAGGCCTGGATGTACTTTCAGAGCTACAAACCCTCAAGGTCCTCGACCTCACCGATTCGGCGATCACCGACGAAACACTCGAGCCGATTTCCAAGATCACCAACCTCGACGTGCTTCGCCTCCGCCGCGTTGCTGTCACCGCCGAAGGGTTGGCGAAACTGAAACCGCTGCAGAAACTTCGCGTCATCGACCTGCGAAACACCACCTGCAAAGACGATGCGATCAAAGAGGTTTCGGCCCTCAAATCGCTGATCGATATCCAACTCGAAAAAACACAAATCAGCGACACGGCGATCACCTACCTGACCGGCTTGAAACTGAAATCGTTCAACGCCAACGCCTGTCGTACACTGACCAACGCGACGCTTGAATCGCTTGGCAAAATCGCAACCCTGCAACAAATCCAAGTCGATTACTCGTCGATCACCGACGACGGAATGAAGCACCTCGCCAACCTGAAGAACCTCTCACGCGTTCGCATCCGCGGTTGCTTCGTCACCGACAAGGGCATCGAAGCGATGGGCAGTGGCGACAAGATCCAACGTCTAGAACTGCGTGACACTGCGATCACCGGCGAAGCACTCGCACGCATCGCGACGTTCCCCAACCTGACCTTCTTGGACTTGGGCGAATGCCGACGGATTCAACCCGAAGGATTCAAGAACCTCGCCAAAGCGACGGGTTTGACCTACGCCGGTTTCTGGGAAACCAAACTGAACGACGAAGCGTTTCAAGCACTCGGCGGATTGACCAACCTGACCACGCTTGACGCACGCGACACGGAACTCGGCGACGAATCCGTCGACACGATCTTGAAGTTCACCAAGTTGACCAAGCTTGATCTCGCCGGAAACCAAATGATGACTGACGATGGCTTCATCAAACTCGCTCAGCTTCCGAACTTGACTTGGATCGGTGTCGGCAACTCGAACATCGGCTATGACGCGTTCGACGAGTTTGAAAAGAACGAAAACCTGCACATCGAAGAGTAGGCCTCTAACGGCGCTCTAACGAACGCGTGATACACGATCCGCTGGTAAGCCACGACTTGCCGGCGGATCAGGGAAACTGATACGCCTCGTTGGTTACATCAAAATCGCTGTCTGTCAGCCCAACGTTGGTTTTCAAATCGCGGTACTCGTACGACTCCAGCAGCGGCAACTCGCCGCCTTCTTTTTCCGGCCAACCGAAACTGCGGTAACTCAATACAAGCAGTTCTTCTGGGTCGAAGATAATCTCCGCGAGTGAGAAGTCGTCTTTGCCACCGCCCGGTTTGCTGCGGGTCGCTTGGATTAGCTCACAATTGCGTCCATAGTATTCGTGATCTTTGGTAATCGTGACAGAGACATCGGGGTTATCGAGGTCCTTCTTGCCGCGTTCGAGCAGCTGTTCGGTCAACCGGGAGAGGCCGATTTCATAGATCGGGAACTTTTGTCCCTGCATCGCCAGCATCCCGGTCGGATCGAGCCAGATCGTTTTCCAGCTCAGCAGCATCGACGTTTCGTGGACCGCCATCAGCCCGTCATTGAGATCTTTGCCCCAGATCACTTCGCGCCCTGCGATCCCCTCGGGTGCTTTGAATTTGATATAGATTCGCATCGGCGCGTCGTTCGACTCGTTGCGATGCCGAGTATGAATCTTTACTTCCATCTCGTTGCGTTCGCTCAGCTTGCCCGCATCGTCACGTTGCTGCTTCACGAACGTCGCGGTGTAGTCGTTCAACGACGTGTCCATTTTATCGAGCGCCCGCTCGGCTAGATCCAGCACGTCGCGCATCGACGATTCACGCGTTTGCGAATTGGCGTCGTCATCGCTCTGCAACTCAGCTTTGGGCGGCGGTGCGGTGGGTGCGATATCTTGCTTTACATCGGGGCCCGACCGCACGGCAAAGGCGACACCGCCGATCAAGACGAGGATCACACCGATCGCGATCGGAATACGGCGAATAGTAGGCGAGGTCGTCATCGTTCAGTGGGGCAGCAAGTGTAAATGGAATGAACCGCGGTTGCGGATCGACGGGCGATCGTTGTAGTTGAGCCGCAACACCAACCGCAAGGCGATCTTTGTGAGGCCAGCGATCACTCACTCGTTTGGTGCCGCCGCTGGGACTGTGGATTGTTTTCGGCGGGCTAGTCCTGCGAACGCTCGACCCACCCGATGGGCGAATCGATTGCGGTCCGCTCTCCTGCGATCCGACAAAAAAACACGGCCCGGACGCTGGCGTCCGACCCGTGTTTCGAAAGACGTTTGCTGTGCAGGAGCACAGCATCAATGCCGTTCTGCGACTAGAACTGGCCAGGCTGCTGTGGCTTCATCGAAGCACCGATCGCTTCGATTAGCGATTCGCCGACTTTGATGCTGACGTTCGATCCATTGTCGATCGAGTCGGTGACCATCGTGATGGTGCCTTTGTCGCTCGACGCATTCAACGAAGCGATAATCGGTTCCAGCTTTTCGGCGACGCGTGGGTCAACCGAGCGAGCCAATTCCAGGAATGGCATCAGCTTCATTTTGAACTGACCCAAGGGGCGATTTCCGTTGTCGCTGGAGTTTCCGGCGTCGATGAACTGGTTCAGGACACCTTCGCTGTCACGTCCGATTGCCAGGTAAATCGCTTTCGGAGCGGTGCCGATGTGAACCTTCAGCGTGTCGCCGAACATCGAACGCAATTCGTGCTCGTATTCGGGAATGTCAGCTTCGATCAAGTGCATGGTGACGTCGCCGTGTTTGCCAACGTCGAACGAGAACCGAGGTGCGTCATCGACGTCTGGAACCTTGGTGGCGAGATCTTTGGCCAATGCGGCGAAGTCTTCACCGTCGGCGATAAAGAAGCCCAGTACGGCGTTGAATTTGTCGGTACCGGCGTTGACCATCAAGCCCATGTCGGCTTTGCCTTCTTCGATCGATTCGGTGATGATCGCGAAAAATCGGCCCATGTACTGCTCGATTTCTTCGATCTGTTGTGGTGGCATGTTGCCTTCCGCTTCGATCGCACCACGAATCATCGTGGTGGCGTTGCCCAAGCTGGACTTCGCTTGCGTGATCGCTTCTGGGCTGATCGAGGTCGCGCTGTGCAGGTACGCCGCGGCGCTCTCGTTGATCACCGACGCGAAACGCGATGGGATTGCTTGTTGACCGCCATACATCGCAGCCAGCTTGCTGCCGGGGACGGCAGTAAACGAAGCATCGAGGGCGATGTGACGTCCTTCTTGGTTGATGTTGATTCCGAAGAACAGTTGATCGGCGTCGCGAATCAATTGCTCAAGTTGCTCGATCGAGCTCTCGGCCATCTCGCGAGACGCTTCGTTATCGGGCTGGTTGGCCATGGCTTGTTCAAAGCCTTGACGCATCGAATCGATCGCGACGTTGCGCAGTTCCATCGGGATCTGCTGCACTTGCAACTTGACGGCAACGTTGTAGTCATCGCCCATGCCAGCGAAGAACGCGCTCGGATCGGCAGGAACCAAGCCCAACACGTCTTTGCTAGGAGCGGCGATCGCGTTGTTGCCGTTTTGCTTGATGAAGACGGTGTTGCGATTGACGGTCAAGACCAGCGTTCCGTCGTCGAGTTCGTCGACAGGACCGGTTTGTGTTTCGATTCGTTTCAGGATCGATCGGATGTCGCTGGTTGGCAACACGACGATCGGCTGCGGCATTCCACCAGCCAGCGGGACCAGAACGCCGATCGGTCGGCTGGTATCAATCCCTTGGGCGTACATGCCGGTCATCATGGCGAAGATGCCGCCAAACTGGGGCTGTCCCGCCAGAGTCGTGACGTGATTGACGTCCGCGGTCAGCTTGCTGATCGACGCAACAGAAACCACAACAACGGGCTGAGTGCCGTCGGTAAACGTAGCCGTTTGCGCTCGCGCCACCGGCGCGGCAACCATCGCCGCCATCAAAACGGCTGCCGAAGCGACCGTGCGAATGGGGGTGATGGCGAACCATTTCTTTGTCATTAAACCCATGTTCAATTGTAGTCCTTTTCGATGATTGGATTCTTGACCGATGGCTTACGAAATGATGGACCGTCGCGACAACCGCGACTACCTCAACAGCGAGGCTTCGATCCGATCCGCAGGGCGCTCGGCGTGAATGCGTGACATTGACACGCTAGTTAGGGGGCAAGCTAACAATTTTGCCGCCAGGCGACAATTGATCCACCAGAGGCGGTCAAGGATGCCACATACCCGTCCATTAGCGATAATTCTCGTGCGTACCCGCTCAATTGGGGACGCTTACTGGACGACTTACCCATCAGGCTGAGGCAAAGTTTCATCAAGGCGCAAAAAAAGCCGGCGTCCAATTTGAACGCCGGCTTCGAGTTTCATTTTGCGAGGTGAATCGCCCCAGTTAGTTGCCGAAACGGTTAGTTACCGAAACCGCCTGCAGCACCACCGCCCAGGCCGCCTGCGGCATTGCCGCCACCGGCAGCACCACCACCAGTTCCCGTTCCTGAGGTACCGCTGACGAAGTTAAACGTCGTCACGTCGCCCACTTGCGAGAAAAACGGTGCTGGCGAAATCCGCACGTAACGGCGGTCGGCCGAAATAATCGCCAACCCAGTCATACCGGCACCTTCGGGCAATTGCGTGATCTGCGGTTGGAAACCGACCGCAGGAGCTCGTCGCCAGAATGGGTTGTTGCCAGCACCAGACACACCACCGGTCATACGCTGAATGTCATAGTACAACTCGCTGAGTGCTTGGCCGGCGTTGTTTCCGGGATTTGCGAATTGGCCCAACATGTTGGCGTTTAGGTCACGTTGGACGTCACGCAGGTCGGCGAGTTGTGCTTCACCGAGTTGCTCTTTTCGCTTGCCGTCTTTGACTTCGAAAACCAACATCGCGTCCTTTTCGGTCAATGGGATCTCTTGGCGAATGAAGTTTTGGCTCGGACGTCCCGCGTCGGTCACGATTTCAACCGTCGCTTGTCCGGTCGAAACCTCACCCCAAATCTTGCGGACCATCAAACGGTACTGACCGCTGAATCCGCTTGGGCAGACATAGGTTTCCGAGATCGTTCCGCTTTTGCTTTCGCCTTGACCGGGATAGGAATCGCCCAACAGCGTTCCGCCACCGGCGCTGGAGCGGTTTTCCATTGAACACACGGTGCCGCTTGGTTCTTCAACCGCCAAATCGATGTCTGCGTCACCGGTCCATGAAACACGAATGACTACGTCGTGAGCCGAAGCCAATTTCAAAGCTTCACCAAACTTCGCCGCCTTTTCCGTTTGTCCTTCTTCGATCAAACCGGCGTAGGTGCTGCGGGCGAGCAGTTTTGCCTTGTCAACGATGTCCGAAAACTCAACTGGCCATGCTTGCGAAAGCACACCTTCGCAGGCCCAAACGATGGCATCATGATCGTCCAGCGACTCCGCCAAACGCATCCCCATCACGTACGGTTCGCGGCGATTGGGTTCCAGGTCAGCGACGCGTTGGCACAGACGCAATGACGCGGCGTACGAACCGATCGCTTCCAATCGCGACGCAACATTCAACACGTCCGATGGCGTTTCGGCAAAGTCAACAGCCGAAAGCAATGCTCGCTCGACTTCGACGTTGGGTGCGCCCGTGGCGGTCAACGCGATCGCATAAGCGTGATACATCCACGGCTGGATTTGTCCGGCCAAGATAGCTTCACTGATCAGGTCGCGTGACTGGGTAAACCATTCCAAAGCCGCTTCGCGGTCACCGGCCTGATCGGCTGCGGCGGCCTTGCTGGAAAAACGGCTGACGGTGCGACGGATTCGTTGATCGAGCAGCGTCACGTCTTCGGCAGTTTGGAGATCAAGTCCGGCGAAGTACTCCGCCCAAGCTTCCGAGCGGGTTTGGCCGTCTTTGACTTCCAGTTTGATGGGCTCAATCGCATCGAATTGCGATTGGGTCAATTGAGCTGGCGTCGCGGTCGCGGGTTGCTCGGGTTCATCGGTGGCTTTCTTGTCGGACAGTTGGACGTCATCTGGGACGACAAACATGCCGCCGCCCATGCCGCCGCCCATACCACCCATGCCGCCGCCCAACAGCCACCGCCGGCCCAGCCAGCCACGACCGTCAATCCTTACGCGGTAAACGCAGGGAACGAGAAGCCTCCTACCGAGTCCCTTCCTCCCCAGCCCAAAGCTCCACAGGTCATCACCAACCAGATGGCCGGGGCAACAAAAAGAACTCCCAAGCCGGTAAGCAAATCACCTGCTCCGACCGAGCCGGTGATCGTGACAACCAACACGCTCCACTTCGAGACCTCGGTGGTTAATAAATGCATTTCACGCCAGTGAGCGATCCAACCAACCACCAAACACAC
>NZ_NPDI01000024.1:0-33670 GCF_002251265.1 Rhodopirellula sp. MGV
TCCACTACGGCGCTGGAGTTTAGCCGTTAGGCGATTTTCGGGTCCTGCAGGCGACGCGGATGCCGGCGAGAAAACGAAATCACTCAACCGCTGGCTATCGCCAAGGCGGCTCATGAGTGCAACCAAGCATTGCGAAGCCCGAAGCAGGGACTCATCGCTTCGTCCACTACGGCGATGGAGTCTAGCCGTTAGGCGATTTTCGGGGCCCTGCATGCGGCGATAATGCCGCATGCAGAAAAGAACCACTCAACCGCTGGCTATCGCCAAGGCGGCTCATGAGTGCAACCAAGCATTGCGAAGCCCGAAGCAGGGACTCATCGCTTCGTCCACTACGGCGCTGCCGTTGGGCAATTTTTTCTCTTGAACCAGCGAAATCCTTGACTTCACCCCAGCACTGCCAGATGCGTTGCGACGATGCCTGGCAAAGCGGACTGCGCCCCGTAACCGTCCCGTCGCCGAAGCTTGTCCCATGCTTTACAACTGTTGCTCAGCAGACTCGACGCGATTCCAACGACCACCGAAACTAGCGACCCAACGATGACGATCGACGAATCACTTTTCCAATCCGTTTGCAACACGGCGCGACAGGCTGCCTTGTTCCAATCGGCCGCCGACGCACTGGAATGGGACGAACGGACCGGGATGCCGCCAGAGGGCGGTGCGTACCGCGCCGATCAGGTCAGCGCATTGCGCTCAACAGTGCACCGATTGCGGACTGACGCGGCTTACGGCGAACAGCTCGATCAACTTGCCGAACAGTCTGGCGACCTGGATCCCGGAGGCGACACCGCAGCCACGATCCGTGAACTGCAACGCGATTTCCGCCGTGATCGCAAGCTACCGATCGAGCTTGTGTCGCGTCTGAGCGCGATCACCGTTCGCGGCCAACAGGTCTGGGATCGCGCCCGCAAAGAAGATTCCTTTGCGATGTTCAAAGAGACGCTGAACGAGATCGTGACGCTCAAACGTGAAGCTGGCGAGCGGATGGCAGAAGGCAGCGACAAAACGCCTTACGAGGCACTGCTCGATGAATACGAACCCGATGCCAAAATCGAATTGCTCGGACCTGTCTTCAGCAACCTGAAGACTCGGCTAAGCGAACTGATCGCCAAGGTCGCCGATGCTCCGATCCAACCGGACGTCACACCGCTGCAACGTGACTTTGCAATCGACGGACAACGGCGACTCAGTCGTGCGGTTGCAGAAGCGGTCGGGTTTGATTTCAACAGTGGTCGCCTGGACGAAACCAGCCATCCGTTTTGCACGACACTAGGTCCAAATGACTGCCGAATCTTAACCCGATACGAACGCAACTGGCTGCCCAGCGGTTTGTATGGGACGCTTCACGAAGCGGGGCACGGACTTTATGAACAAGGTTTGCGAGCGGATTGGTTTGGATTGCCGCCGGGCAGCTTTGTTTCGCTAGGCATGCATGAATCACAATCACGTCTGTGGGAAAACCAAGTCGGACGAAGCCGCGCGTTTGTGACTTGGCTGGCTCCTCTGGTCAAGAAAACCTTTCCCGGCGTGATCGACGATTTGACCGATGATCAGTTTTATGGCGCGGTCAACCAGATCCGGCCCAGCTTGATTCGCGTCGAAGCAGACGAGGCGACGTATAACTTGCACATTCTGATTCGTTTTGAGCTGGAGCAAGCTTTGATCGCTGGCGAGCTCGCCGTCGACGATTTGCCAGAAGCTTGGAATGCCCAATATCAATCCAGTCTTGGGATCACGCCGCCATCTGATGCCGACGGTGTGCTTCAAGACGTGCACTGGAGCGCTGGCCTGATCGGATACTTCCCCACCTATACGCTCGGAAATCTTGCCGCGGCGCAATTATTCGACGCCGCCTCGGAATCACTAGGCAACATCGAAAGCCTGATCGAGAAAGCAGATTTTGCACCGATTCTGCAATGGCTGCGTGAAAACGTGCATTACCACGGGCGATGTTACTCCGGTGACCAGCTGGTCGAAAAGGCGACAGGAAAACCGCTTTCGTCCGAGCCACTGCTTCAGTACCTGACGAACAAACTGACGCCGCTTTACGGTCTTGGCTGATCAACTGATTTCGACACGGGAACTGACCGCTGGTTCAACAAACCAGCATCGACGCCATTGGACGATTAAATTCGTCGCCAACCAAACCGATGCCAAACGAATCCAATCTTGATCCGAGCGATCCAAAGTCTTCGCCTAACGCAACTACCGGCCGTTCCAACCCAGGATCGTCCGAACCTGCAACAGGTGCGGCCCTGCGAGCATTCTTGCTGGTGTTCGTCTTTGGAATGATCCCCGTGATCTTTGTTCTCGTTTATTTGAACCTGACCAAAGAAATGGACGTGGTCCCACAGACTCCATCGATCGCGGAACCCCAACTCGCTGAGTCAACGAGCGGTCCCGCAACGGTATCAGTTCCGACACCCCAGTTGCCACCACTCAACTTGATCGACGTCACCGACGAATGTGGCGTCTGGGTCGAACCTCAAACGCCGTCCAACTTATCCCGAAAAACCGCTCCTTCGCTTGGCTACGGTGTCGCGGTATTCGATTTTGATAACGACGGACATCAAGATTTACTGTTCGCAAACCACGGTGCTTCATCGGCCAAGAGTGGTGCAACTTCCAGCGGGTGCCGCCTCTACCGAGGCAATGGCAAGTTTCAATTCGAAGATGTCACAAAGGCCACAGGCATGGATGCTCCCGGGGACGCCATCGGTGTCGCTGTTGGTGACTATGACAACGATGGAGACCGTGACGTCTACCTGACCGCATCGGGCGAAAACCGTTTGCTTCGAAACGACGACGGGGCCTTCCATGACGTCACAGTCGCAGCCAATTGTGCTGGCTCGACGCAGCACCTAAGCACCAGTGCGATGTTCGTCGACTATGACAACGATGGACGTTTGGATCTGTTCGTCTGCGGCGGTTCCAACCCAACCGATACCGAGAGCAACGAAAGCGGCGAGCGTCGTCGCGTCGTCTTGTTCCATAACGAGGGTGATGGCGTCTTCCAAGACGTCACCGAACAAGCAGGGTTGACAGTTTCCGCCGAACAGACGGATCAGCCACTTAGCGTTGCCATGGGCATCGTCGCCATTGACCTCAATCGCGATGGGACATTGGACTTGGTTGTAACGAACGACGGAGCCTCGTCGTACATCTTTGAAAACCGAAGCGACGGTACGTTCACAGAGACTTCTGCGACCAGTGGAATTCAAGCCATGCAGCCTGAACCTGGAGTCAGGGCCTCTGGAGTCGACGCTGCGATTTTTCGCGAAGACGGCACACTCGCACTGACGATCGCGAGTCCCGCGACGGGTTCCAAGTCGCTCTACATGCTTCCGCCACGTCGTGCGAAATGGGTTGACGCAACTTCGTATACTGGATTCGACGCTTCCTCAGAACCGTCCGAATCGTATGGCATTCTGTTTTGTGACTTAGATCTCGATTGCCGGCCAGAGATCGTTTGCGTGAATGGCGGGGATCGATCGCCACAGGTGTTTTGGAACGCGGGCCGCGATGCCGAACACGAGCTGACGAATTTGCCATCTGAATCGACAGGGCCTGCGTTTGCCGAAGCGATCGATGGCAGGACTGCGGCTTACGGTGACTTTGACGACGACGGTGACATGGATTTGGTGATCACGAATCACATTGGGACGCCAAAGGTATTTCGAAATGACCAAGTATCCGAGAATCATTATTTGCGTTTCCGCTTAACTGGTACCCGGTGCAATCGTGATTCGATCGGTGCGATGGTTACTGTCATCGCTGATGGGAAGCGTCAAACACAGCTCGTCTCGCCAACACATGGATACCTCAGTCAATCGCAAGTCGAATTGAACTTTGGTTTGGGGCCTGCGACAAAAGTGGAGCGTGCCGAGGTCCAATGGCCCGGCGAAGAACCACAAGCGATCTCGATCGAAAGTGTTGACCGGCTATACGAGATCAAACAACCGAGCTCGCCAGCAGCTGACCGGTCGTAAGGCTTGTATCGAATCGAACGCTCGGATCCGAAATAGATTCAGCCGATTGCCCGGAAACCCACGCGGTGCCAACTCGCATTTCCTCTGAATTAGGCAACCGATTCATTCACTTGCCCCCGTTGTTGCACGACTTTTAGGCAGCAAGGTCACCGTAGAACCTACAGCCATTCGCTGGTGTGATGTCGCTCTCCGGCTGTAGCGGTTACACCCAATGTTGTGGCCAAGCTGGTTCCACAAGTGCTGGACGGGTGGGCTTCCGATAATTCTTGTCGAGTGGATGAAACTCCCCTTGGTTGAAAGGATTGACCAAGATTGCATCGGCCGCGGCAACACGTCGCGAGCCAATCGAAGCTTCGTAGGTCACGAGGAGCGTACCTGTGAGCCAATTGTCAAGGATGAAACCGCGCCGACGTGCTTTGGCGTTCAAGATCACGATTCTGTTGGGACTGATACCAACGATTAGTGGCGGGTGCTATTTCCCGCAAGTTGTACGTTCGACGTTTCAACCCTATCAAGATTTGGCTTTTCGATCGTCGCTCAAACGGCGTGCGATCAAAAAGTCCAAAGCGGTCTGGAAAGCATCCCATGAAGCGGCGCATGCGCATGACGCTTGCGTGAAAGACTTTCGCGAAGGATTCCAAGCCGCGTTTGTCGAAACCGCACTTGGCAACGAAGGTTGCCCACCACCGATTCCTGAACGCAAGCTTGGTAGTTGCGAAGCGATCACACACACGTATCCTGCCGCTGTGCCATGGTTCAACGGCTACCGAATCGGACATGCACAAGCTGTCGCGTGTGGAGTCGATCGCTGGCGATTCGCGCCACTGGATCCGCAATATGCGGCAAGCTGCTGCAGCAGTGTTCTGCCAGCGTCGCACGTTCAAGACAACGTGATCATTGACAAAGTCATCATCGATGACGCCTCAGTGCCGGGCGAGATTCCGATCACGGTTCATCCGCCGACGGTCGAAGAGGACACCGGTGTTCAACCGCCGTCGTGGGTTTATCTCGATCACGATCAAAACTCGGCGCCCGCCGAAAACAGTCAACCGAGTGGCCATCCGACGGGAATGGATTTCAACTAGACGCTGGCTTTCAATTCGCAACTCCGCTTCGCCGACTTGACGAAGCATCGTAACTCCGACATTTTTGACAAACTGAGCATGGATGCTGGGACCGTCATGTCAAAGACCAAAAAACAACTGGCTCGCTATTTCAGTTCCACAATCGTGATGGCACTGGCGCTGGTTTCCAGCGGATGCACAAGCGTGATGACGCCAATGACCGGTACACCGGTGACGCAGCTTCCCAAAGAACTGCTGGGAGCGAGCCGAAGCGACTTGGTCCCGGTCCCGGTCGTCTTGTTGGCACGCAAACGCCCCGAGGAATATGTCATCCAGCAGGGTGATATCCTGGCCGTTTATATCCGCGGCATCCTCCCCTATTCTGATCCTGCAGCGGTTCCGCCGGCGCCTCCGGTAAACTTCAACACCTCGACAAGCGAGCTTCCGCCTTCAATCGGATTTCCGATTCCGGTTCAAGACCTTGGCGTGATCAATCTGCCATTGCTGCCGCCAATCGAAGTGGCTGGACTAACGTTGGAACAGATCCGCGAGAAAGTCTTGGCCGCGTACCTTGAACGCGAGATCATCCGGCCAACGGACGAAGTCCCAATCATTTCGATCATGAAAGAACGGAGGAACGACATCTTAGTTCTCCGTAGTGAAACGAATATGTCCAGCACCAGCACCGGTGTAAGTGCGCGAAGCGATCAATCGTCCGCCGCCTACACTCTGGATTTGCCGTTTTACAAAAGCGATGTGTTGAACGCGCTGACGGAGTCTGGTGGACTTCCGGGTATCAACGAGAAGAACGAAGTCGTCGTTTACCGCACGTCACGAATTTCAGCAGAAAACCGTCAAGCGATCATCGCGAAATTGATGAGCCCAGCCAGCTCGTGTAGCCCTGTCATGACGGGTTATGACGTCGCAACGAGTACCGGTATCACGTTCGATGACTGCATGGCATGTTCCGATGGGATGGTCGAAGACTCCATCGTCACTCGCATCCCTCTGCGTATGCCTCCGGGACAGATTCCAGAACTCAGCTCGGCCGATATCGAATTGGAAGACGGCGATATCGTCATGGTGGAATCTCGCGAAACCGAAATGTTCTATACCGGCGGCCTGCTGGGTGGCGGGCAATATCTCATACCACGTGACTATGACTTAGATGTTTTGGGTGCACTCGCGATTGCAGGACAAGGCTTGGCATCTCAATCGGCTGGCGGTGGCATGCGCAGCGGCCTTGGCGGTCCCAGCCCGTCACTGTTGTTTATCATTCGCAAAATGCCATGTGGCCGTACGTTCAACATAATGGTTGACCTGCAACAGGCGATGAATGATTCCACACAAAACATCCTGGTTCAACCTGGTGACACGTTGATCTTGCGATACAAGGCCCATGAAGAATTGACCAACTTTAGTATCGGGACGTTCTTCACCTACGGCATTCGTCAGCTGTTCCAAAACAACTAGGCGACTGTTTTTGTCACTCCCAAGAGCATCGGGCAATTCGACTCAGACGGATTGTCCGACTTTGGATTGACTTCGATTCCTTTCTGGAATTTCGGTTGAACAAATCTTTCTCCGCCGTTTCAAACAATTAGACGCGTTTGAAATGGCGGCGAACGCATCCGTCGTGCCGCCGCTTGGTAGATCCATGCAGCTGTGACCCGCGCGATTTGTCGACCACTTCTAACTCAACTCAATCAAAGCCTCGACCGCGCCGCCCCCGACTAAGTCAGTGGGTGATCGCGTTTGTCTTCACTTGCTTGATCGGCGTGTCGATCGCATTTGTCAATCGATCGACGTCGTTGCATCAAGCATCTAGCGAGCTGAAAGCTTCCGAACAGCACCTCACCGAAGTGAAAGAGCGGCTCCAAACCGCCGAGCGAGAACTTCGTGGGGCACAACGTCAATTGTCACAAACAGATGATGTCGCTCGAACGCGAATCACAGAACTGTTTGGCAGCCAAGGGACGGTTTTCCAAATCCTTGCCAAGCAATCGGCTCCGCGTTCAGAATGGACATTTTTGCTTCGAGAGATTCGGCAAACGCTGAAACATTTCTTGGCCAGCGAGCGAAACCGGCAAGAATTGCCTTTTTATTTCGCGAGGGCGTTACTGTACCAAGGGCAACTGGAATTGATGCTTGGGTCGCTGGATGAATCGTCCCAGTCACTCAATAAGGCGGAACGACTTTCAAATTCGCTCGCTGACGGGAATGTCCACGCCGCAGCACTCAATTCTCTAGGCTGCGTTTCCGTTCAACGCGGTGACTTCTCCGCTGCGGAAAGCTGGTTGATCAAGGCCACCGACCACTATGGAACCGAAGATGGTCCTCACACTGCGCAGGCAATTGCGTGGTGCAATCTAGGCCTTGTCCGGCAAGCGATGGACAAAGACGGTTCAGAAGACGTTCGCCGCTCAGTCAGACTGCTCGAATCCGGCAAGAACATCGCCGGAACCACCAGCACAAGTGAATTGGCGATCGACTTTCAGATGATCCTCGCCGAAATGCTTTGGCGACAAAAGCAAGCCAATGAATCTCATGCAGTTGTTTCGGCAACGATTGAAGACCTGCGTGAGCTGCTTCAACAGATGGATCACAAGGCTGTCAACAAACATCTTTTGGCACGAAACCGTGTAATCGAAGCGATCGGGTTCGCACAGAGGGATCTCGCGACAATTGCCCAAGCTTCCGACGCTGAGCCGACCGCCGTAGTCAATCCATCACCCTGGCAATGGCGTCGCTTAGTCGACAACGCAACCGATCTGGTTCCACTCGGTCAAAACGCGGCGGGAACGATGGTCGCTGAATTCGAACGTCAAAACGGTTTCGCGATCGGCTGGGGAATGTTCGACTGGACTCATGACGCGGCGGTCGAAATCGCATCCCATCTCGCTCGACAATCACAGTTGGTGTTGGTGGCTGACAATTCCTACTCGCTCGACAAGGCTCGCGCAACCTTTCAAAACCATGGAATCTCAGTCGAAAACATACAGTTTCAAATTACCGATTGCGAAACGCCGTGGTTCCGTGACTATGGCCCAATCGTTTCTCAAGATGCGTTTGGCACCTCCGTCTGGTTCGATTCGAAACTGACGCGTCCCGATCGCGACGACCGAATGGTTTTAGATGCATTACCGCAGCAGCTTCAACGCGACTGGAAAACCAGAGTGGTCGAAACCCCGATTCATCTGGAAGGCGGTACGATTTTGACCAATGGAAACAATATCGTCATCGTTTCAAGCGACGTACTTGCGATCAACCAACGGTACGGGCTGGATGAGTCGTTTGTGCGAGATCAAATCAAACGGATCACCGGCTGCGAACAGATTGTCTTCGTAGACACGCTGATAGGTGAGAAGACAAAGCATGTGGACTTATTTCTTTGTTTCACCGATTCGAATACCGTCGTTGTTGGTCAATACGAAGACGGCTCAGATCCAAATGCAGCACTACTGGACCGAATCGCCACACAGCTTAGCCGTCTTGAAACAAATGAAGCAGCATTAAAAGTGGTGCGACTTCCGATGCCACGCCCGTTCGACGGCTGCTTTCCGACGTATACCAACGTGATCTTCGCGAACGGAGTCCTGCTCGTTCCGTCATACCAATCCGCATCGAATGATTCACTCGCAGATGCAATGACGACTTATCAAATGCTACTGCCCGATTGGGAAGTGATTCCGATCGACAGCACCTCGCTATGCGTCAATGGCGGCGCCTTGCACTGCGTCGTTTCAAACCTTGGCCGTACCACCTACGCTCCGCTTGATCCATTGATGGAGTGACACGTGTTGGATCGACTTAGTAACGTCTGCAGCTGACCACGCTACCTCGTCAGCGAATCCAGATACTGTGCGATTTGAACGGCGCCTGCACCTTGGACCATGCTGTGGTGGTGACCTTCGACCACCTTCGATTCAACGAATGTGGCCCAGCGTGACCAACCACGGTCTGGCCGAACGTCCGCTTGCCCCGGAACTTCTTTAGGACGCAGCAAATGAACTGGGATGTCAATCGCGGTCAATTCGCAGTCCTGACAAAGCTTCACGTGGTGTGAAAACAACCGCTGCAGATCTTCGATGACTTTCTGGACCACCAACTCTGGTTGCGATTCAACGAGAACACCAAGCCGTCTTGCATGTTCGTATAAAAACGGCAACTGTTCGTCCGGCGAAAGATCCCCGAGTTGCTCCAACGAAAGATCGATCCCGTAGTCCATTCCGGCGGACGGTCCATCCGGGTCACTCTTTGTAGGAACGGTGCTGTCCAGCAACACCAATGCAGACACATTGATTCCGAGTTCGGTCAGGTGGCGAGCAACTTCAAAAGCGAACACGCCACCGAGCGACCATCCGCCCAGTACCATTCGTTGCCCTAAATTGGCTTGTTGAATCTGTTCCGCGTAGTCGGCTGCCAATTGCTGGATCGTCGACGGAAGCGTTTCCGCTCCGTAAAGCCCACGTGCACGAACGGCGAACATTCCCTGGTCATGGGGAAGTGCCTTGGCAATCTCACGATAACATCGAACAATCCCACCCGGCGGATGCACCATCACGATAGGGGTCGACGAAGAATGCCCCGTCAAGGAAACAAGTAGAGACTCTGACGACTCTTCATTCGGTTCGGCGGAGACGTAAGTCAGCGACGCCTCTCCAAATTGCTTACGGACCCTATCCGGATAGAGCTGGCAAAGTCGTTTCGCAACTAAACGAACTTCACTCTCGTCAAACAAAAGCGAACTTGGCACATTGATCTGCAACTCGCTACTCAGACGACTCGCCAAGGTTGCGGCCCCAAGCGAAGTGCCACCGGATTCGAAGAAATTATCATCGATGCCGATCGACATCGCCGTGGCCCCGTTTCCACCGCTCAATTCTTCCATGAATCGTGACAGTAGAAACGCTTCCAAATCCGTTCGCGGCTTCGTCACCGGGCGTTCGCTTCCGACACTCTGAAGCGACAATTTCTCGCGAAGCACTTTGCCGCTTGTCCCAACTGGCAAACGATCAAGAGCGTGGATGATCGCCGGGCGTTTGTAGGCAGGCAGAATTTCACGAAGGTCCAGTCGAACCGTGTCAACGGTTGCATTCGCGTTCAACTCGACGAAGGCGACTAAGCGATCACCACTCGATCGATCAACAACAACAGCCGCACGTCGGACAGTATCAAGGCTTTCAATTCGCTGTTCGATCTCTTCCGTTTCGATCCGGTATCCGGCAACCTTCACCTGATGATCAATGCGTCCCAGAAATTCGATTGATCCGTCAGCCAGCTTGCGTCCCCGGTCACCTGTCAAATAGACACGTTTTGAACAAACCGATCCAAGACTTCTATCTTCGAAATGGACGAAAGCACCGGCGGTCAATTCGGGACGATTGAGATATCCGATCGCCAGCCCGTTGCCGGCAATCGCTATTTGCCCGATGCCGCCACAGGGTTGCTGACACAAACAGTCGTTCAGGATGAAGATTTCCGTACCATCAATCGGAAAGCCGATAGGAATGACGCGTCTCGGATCAATCGACTCGTTGACTCGCATTGCGGTCGCTTCGACAGCTGCTTCGGTGGGTCCATATAAATTCCAGACGGTACCACGAAAACTCTTGCGAATTTTACTCACGATAGAGTGTGTCAACGATTCACCACCACACCAAAGCTGCCGAAGCGATTTTAGTCCGCTATACCGAAGTCCGCTGTACTGAAGATGGTCTGCGAGTGCGGCGTGAAAACTTGGAACGGCTGGAAACACCGTGACGTCATATTCATTGATCAATTCGACAAGGTGATCAAAATCGACTGGCCCCGGTTTTGTCGGCCACACCAATCCGGCATTCTGATGCAACGCAGACAAGACGGTTGCCATCGCGGCATCAAATTGGTGTGAAAGTACAACCAGGATTTGATCAGAAGAATCAAGTGGTATCTCACGACGACGCCACCGCAATGTATTCGTGATCGCCGAATGCGACACGACAACACCTTTAGGTTTTCCCGTCGATCCAGAGGTGTAGATGATATAAGCTGGCTGTTCTGGAAACACCGATGGCAGATCGAGGCACTCCATTGCCGACTGATCGGCCCGGTCGAACTCAAAACCGGTGACGCTGATGATCGGCACACCGAATTTCGCCGCCCATTCGCAATCCAGATCAGAAACAACCGTACGGATGGACGCATCCGATTTCAGCACTTCTGCTTCGACCGAGGGCTGTGAACGATCGATCGGGACAGCGGTGCCGCCAGCCAACATCACACCCAAAATTCCGATCCAAGCGTCGGAGGATCGTGACAGACAAACAGGAACAACATCACCAACAGCCACACCCTGATTGATGAGCATGCTGGCGAACTGTTTTGCTTGTCGCACCATCAACGATTCACTGTGTGCCAATAACTCGCCGATCGTTCCGGCAGCCGGTTCCGATTCGCTGCCAAGCGAACCTGCTTGCGTCAAATGGTGCTGACCAACCGGAGTCTGTGGTGACGAGAGGCACGCAATTGCCAATCGTGACAACGCTTTGCTCATTGAATCAATCGTCGCGGAATCAAACAATTCCGCGTCATAGCAAATCATCCCACGCAGTCGATCATCACCGAATTCAAAAACAAACTCGAGATCGTAGTGGCACGTCGGATGATCGATTGTAAACACATCCTGGCGCAGACCAGCGAATTGGCCGTGGTCAGAAATGTTGTGCGTATCATTGCCGAACAGGAACCCAGCTCGACCTTGTTCACTTTTGACGTGCGATTTTTCGAAGGTGCACGAAACCTGGAACAACGGGTGATGACTGTTGTCACGCATCGTTGCAACGCGTTTGACGATCTCGGCAAACGGAACTCTTTCATTGTCCAACGCATGCACTAGCGTTGCGCCGGCCGTCTTCACGACTTGCTGAAAAGACGGGTTCGCACAGAAGTCTGCGACAATCGGCAACATGTTGACGAAGAACCCAACAGTCTGCTCAAACCGACGATTGCTGCGACCGGAAAACGGCACCCCAATCGCGAATCGCTGTTGGTCGCTGAAGCGTGCCAACAATGACTGTACCAGCCCCAGAACGACCGTGTTTTCGGTCACTCCTGTTTGGCGTGCAAGTTCAATGACGTGTTGTGTTGTTTCGTGCGAAAATGAAAGCTGACAGACATTCGCACGATGTCCGCTCCGTGCGGGACGTTCAAAATCGAGCGGCAATCCCAGTAGCGGACTGACTCCGGCGAGTTGTTGCTCCCACTCTTGCAAGCTTCGTTCGGCGTCACCGGAAGTCAACCAACGACGTTGCTGCTCGACGAACTCTCGGTAATGATTGGCGGGCGGATCCAGTTTCGCCCCCGCACCTATTGTCGCTGCCGAGTACAACTCGCCGATTTCTTGCATCATGATCACCAAGGACCAAAAATCGACGACGATGTGATGGGTGATCGCGATCACTACGACATCGTCATTGGCAACACGCAGGCACACCAATCGCAACAGCGGGCCGGTGCGAAGGTCAAACGGCTTGGTGCACTCGGCAAGCATTCTCGCCCGCAGCGTTTCGTCCGTCGCCCCTGGCATGTCGATGACGTCAAAGCTGGGCTGTAGTTCGTCGACCACGCGTTGGACCGGTTGGCCATCGTCGTCATCATTAAACACCGTACGAAGCACATCGTGCCGCCGAACCATTTGGTCGACCGCCGATTTTAAGGCAACCAGGTCCAGTGGAGATCGAAAGCGAGACGGAAAGAATACATTCGACGCGGTCTGTCGTGGTTCACGTTGAAACGCAAACCACAACCCTTGCTGCCCAACGGACTGCGGAAACCAACGGCCCGTGTTCGCAGAGCTTTCTCGTTCGGCTTTTTCTTTCAGCAGACGAGCTAACAGGTCACGCTTTTCCTGGCTCGACAAGCCGTCCAATAACTCATCCACCGCCCAGCTTACCTTCTGACTCGTTCATCAATTTTGCCAACAACTCGTCAACCGACGCATCACTCATGGCGGGTAGCTGATCGAGCAACTGCTGCGTCGAAACCGCGTTTGCCGAATCTGTTGGTGCCGCATCGGAATCTCCGAAGATCAACGTCGCAGCGTTTGTCAGTTCGTTCAACCCCTCGGCTCGCATCAGGTCCGCGATCGGCATTTCGATTTGTAAGCGACTTTCGATCCAGTTCCGCATCTCGACGGCCATCAGCGAATCCAGACCGAGCGACAACAAAGGACGATCCCAAGGAAGCTCGTCCGCGTCGATTCCCAGTAGCGTCGCAGCTTTTTGCCCAATGATAGCGGCGATCAGGTTGCGGCGTTCGCCAGCATCGGTATCACGTATTTCTTCGGCGGTGGCTAGTCGAGTGGTATGAATTGAGTGGTCCGAACGTCCCTGCAGTAGATGTGCAAACCGTGGAGAGACGTCACCGGTTAAGCCGAGCCCACGCCACTTGCTCCAATCCATCCGCAAGACACTTTGATCGGTCAAATCCTGAGCCAAAATATGGCCCAGGCAACGCATCGCTTCATCGGCAGAGAACGTCAGTACGCCTTGACGCTCCAAACGTTGGCTCAATTCGTTGCGTGCGGCCAGGTAGCCGACTTCGCCGACGTGTCCCCAATTGATTGCGACACCTGGCAAACCGATGAAACGCCGGTGATGTGCCAGCGAATCCAAAAACGCATTGGCCGCCGAGTAGTTCGCTTGCCCTGCATGCCCGAACAGGCTGGACAATGACGAAAACAAGACGAAGTGATCGAGGTCATAATCGCTGGTTACGTCATGCAAATTCCAACCGCCCTGGACTTTCGGTCGCAAGACACGTTCCAAGGTCTCGCGATCAAGATCAGCCAACAAACGATCTTCGAGAACCATTGCCGTATGAAAGACGCCGGCAAGCGGCGGGAGTTCTCTTTCAATTTCGTCCGCGATCTGCTGGACGGACTGTCGTTTGACAAGGTCGACCGGTTTGTGCCGAATCGTGATTTGGTATTTCGCCTCGATTTCCCGCACTGCGGTAATCACATCTGGCGAAAGCTTTTGGCTGCGACCGCCAAGTACCAAGTGCTTCGCGCCACGTTCGACGAGCCACTCGGCAACACGCAACCCGAATCCGCCCATTCCTCCGGCGATCCAATAGGTCCGATCGGCATGCAACCTAACCGATGTGTCGGTGCCAGCGAAAACGTGGTTGGGCTCCAGCTTGTAATCGATGACGACTTTGCCGATGTGCTTGGCCTGCTGCATCCAGCGGAACGATTGATCGGTTTCATCCGCATCAAAGACTTTGATCGGAAGAGCCTGTAACTCTCCGCTTTCAAAACGCTTGACCAATTGCCGAAGCATTTTGCCCAACCGTTCTGGCTGATGGCGAATCAATTGATCCAGGTCGATCGCCATGAACGACAGGTTGTTTTTCAGCGGCATCATTCCCAGCGGAGCATCCGCATAGATATCGCGTTTGCCGATTTCCAAGAAACGACCGCCAATGGACAAGATCGATAGTCCCTGACGGATCGCGTCGCCGGGTAACGAATTCAGGATAACGTCCACGCCGCGACCGGCAGTATGCTTGGTAACTTGGCGACCAAATCGCAGCGAACGGGAATCCATCACCAATTCAGCGCCGGCGACTCGAACGAAGGCACGTTTTTCGTCGGTTCCTGCGGTGGCATAGATCTTTGCACCGGCTGATTTTGCCAATTGGATGGCAGCCAATCCGACCCCGCCGCTGGCCGAATGGATCAACACCGATTCATCTTCGCGGATCCGAGCCAAATCGGACAATGCATATTCGGCAGTCAAGAATGCGATCGGAATCGCTGCCGCTTCGGCGTGTGACAGCACGGATGGCTTGCGAGCGACCAACTCTTGTTTAACTTGCACATGCGTCGCAAAGGCACCAGGGGCAACCGCGATGACTTCGTCGCCGATGCTGAATTCTGTAACGCCACGTCCGACACGAATCACTTCGCCGCTGCACTCCGCACCTAAAACAGGCGGGCCGTCCGGCAAGCCAGGGTACAGGTCAAGCGCCTTCATGACGTCGCTAAAGTTCAGCCCAGCGGCAAAGACACGAATCTCGACTTCGTTGTCAGCCAATTCGGCCGCGGCGACCGATCGATATGCAAGCTGGTCGATCGAGTTCGCTTCGCCACGATATAGTTTGCTGCGAGATCGAGCTTTACTTTCCGGCCGAAGTGGCAGACGTTCGGAAGGCTCGAAACGTCGAACCCAGCGAATCGTATCCCGATACATCACTTCGTCTTCGTCATCGGTTCGCGAAACCAATTCGTCGACCAAACGGTCTTGGCACGACGGATCGACGTTTTCCAAATCGACCAGACGTGTTTTTAATCGAGTCAATTCGCTGGCAATGACACGGCCGATTCCGATCAGCGGGGCGGCCGCAACGACGATCGAGTCAGTCCGCTTATCGCTTGGCTGGGCATGACAAGTGATGACAAACAGTCGTGCCACGGCTTGTTGAATCGACTTTTCTTCAGCCGATTGCCATGCGGCCGCCAAGTGCATGGGGGCCAGCGAAGTCAGGATTGTGGATTTTTCGAGCGCGTTTGAATCCAGTTCTGCGTTCTCGGGGACGTCGATCCCCCATAAGTAGACGATGTCCGTCACGCCATCACCGACATCCGCCAGCAGACGATCAAAGTGCGTGCGGTCTTCTGGATCAATAATAAACGCACTGTCCCCGAGGCGTTTGAACGTGGTGCCGTGCTGGACCGAGATCACACGATCGCCCGCAGGCAATCGCTCGCCAATTTTTGCAGCGATTCCCGTTAGATCTGAAAACACCAGCCATTTACGGGGCGTTTCGATCAGTTGCGATTCAAGCTTTTCCGCCGGTTTCCAGCAATATCGATAGAGCAAGTCATCGATTTTGTTGTGACGTTGGCTGCCCGAGACTCGCATGCTTTCGAAACCATGCAGTTTGACCACCAACCGTCCGAATGCGTTGTAGACTGCTAGGTCAGCCACCATTCGGTAGCGATCTTTGCGCAAGATTTTTGCGACCACCACAAGGTTGGATTCGATCGGTCCGAACACGTCGATCGACGCGATGCGGTTTGGCAAATACAAACCGCCTGACGGGTCATCAAACGCCGGATCGGCAACAACCATTGCATGGAAGCAGCTATCGAGTAACGACGCATCGACGGAGAACCGGTCGCTATGGTCGCCGGGATCACGTTCCAACGGCAGCACGACTTTGGCGACCGCTTTGTAATCTTCGCGACTCGCTTCCAGCACTCCGCGAAAACGAAGGTCATAGTTCAATCCGAGGTCTTCACAGTGCCCGTACAGTTGGTCGGCCGTAATGGGTTGTGAATGAGCCGTCGACACGGACTTGCACTGGAAGTTTTCCGTTTCGCGCGAGACCACCGAATGACTTAAGTCAGCGGTCGCGATCGGCGTCCAATCGGTTTGATCGATGTCGCTGCGAGTGATCGTGACTTGCCGTCGATGGACATCATATTTTGTTTGAATGCGAATCGGCGAATCGGGCGACAGCATACACGCGCCCAACATACGAAAGTTTTCGATGGAAACGACGTCATCAGGATGCACCTGTTCGCCCACGGCAATGCAAAGGCGCAACAGGGCGGCAGCGGGAAGCACACATGAGTTTCGAACGCGGTGGTCGGCTAAGATCGCTTGACAATCCAAATCGACTCGCGTCATCCAAGTGGGCTGGTCATCGTCGCAGCGGTTCCCCAAGACAGGGTGCCATTGTTCGACCGACCGCATCTGCAAAGACTCCGCCGACTCTGCCCATAGATGACGTCGCGTCATTGCCAGTGGCGGAAGTTGCTGGGAACCTGAAAACACCCCATGGTCCGAATCGCTATCCAAATCGCTCAACTGCCCCGTCGACAATTCGATCGGGTAGCCTGCATTAAACAATGCGGCTTTGGCAGTCGCGAATTGCAGTGCGTCAGACTGTTTGCGATTCAACGACGCGACGGTGACACAGTTCGCACCACGCTGGGAATAGCATTCGTCGATCGAGTAAGCGAGTACAGGGTGCGGCCCGAGCTCGATCGCAAAACGAACATCGGCGTCAAGCAACTCGTCCATCGCGTCGGCGAAGCGAACGGATTGGCGAACGTTGTCCCACCAGTAACTCGCGTCCAACTTTTGCCCGTCAATGAATTTCCCAGTCACAGTGCTGATCATCGGCACGTCACATTCGGTCGGACGAAGTGACGCCAGCGACTTCACGAGCTCTGTTTTGACGGGATCGACAAGCGGACTGTGGAATGCATATTCAACCTTCAATTGTCGGCAAAAGATGTTCTTCGCTTCCAGCCGCGTAGCCAATGCTTCGACCGCGTCTTTGCATCCGGACAACGTCAACGACGCTGGACCGTTGATTGCGGCGATCGAAATTTTTTGTTCGAGTCCACGGAGCCACTCGGTAGCTTCGTCAAGTCGCAATCCGACGGCGATCATCGCTCCGCGGCTCGTTGCCAAATCCATCGTGCGTCCACGATGAACCGCGACGGCGGCGGCTTCATCGAACGTCAACGCACCCGATAGGTACGCGGCAGCAATTTCGCCGACACTGTGACCGACAACGACGGACGGCGTTATTCCGGCGTCTTTCCAAACGGCAGCCAATGCGATTTGCAGCGCATACAAACTAGGCTGCGCGATCGATGTCTGCTGCATTCGCGATTCAGATTCGCCGCGACTTAATTCTTCATGCAATGACCAGTCGACATGCTCGCTAAACGCCTTGTCACAGCGGTCAATCACGTCAGCAAACACCGGGCACTGCTGCAGAAACTCCCGTCCCATCGCCCACCATTGCGGTCCTTGACCGCAACAGACGAATGCCAGTTTGGGCGTCTCCTGCGAATTCAGATTCGAATTCACCGCCGAAACGAGAGTGTCTGGTTCTTCGGCAATCCGCCGGAGGTCGTCGATCAGTTGTTGGCAGTCATTTCCAATCGCCACACTGCGGAAGGCATGGTGCGTACGACGTTGACTGGCAGTGCGAATGATGTGGTCGACCGGCACATTGGTGGACGACAAGTGATCGGCCCAGTCCTTGGCAGTTTCGACCAGTGCTTGAGGATTGTGTCCTGTGACCGGCAAACAGTGATAGCCGGTCGACGTTCGTTTGGCGGGCTTGGACGAGGTCGATCGCGAACCGCATGGTTCAACCATCGGTTCACTGAGAATCAGGTGGGCGTTGGCACCACCATAGCCGAAACCGTTGATCCCGGCGACAAGGTTTCCGTCCCGTTTCCAGGCAGACGTTTGCTTTGCAACCGATAGCCCTAAACCGCCAAAATCGATTGCGGGATTCGGCGTTGCGAAGTTCAAATGCGCCGGGATCGTTTGATGTTTAATGGCCAGCGCGACCTTGATCACACTTGCGATACCGGCACCCGCTTCCAAGTGCCCGATATTGGTTTTCACGCTGCCGATCGTGCAGGGCGTTCCGCTGGATACGCCATAACAACTGCCAATGGCGCGCGCTTCGATGGGGTCGCCGACCGGGGTACCTGTGCCGTGCGCTTCGACGTAGCTGATTTCCGATGGATGAACTTTTGCACGCTCCATCGTTTTGCGTATCAGCGAAGCCTGTGCTTCACCACTGGGGACCGTCAACCCTTCGGTACGGCCATCTTGGTTGGTGGCGGATCCTCGGATGACCGCATAGATCTGGTCACCTTCCGCGATGGCATCCGAAAGACGTTTGAGCAACACCATCCCGGCGCCTTCACTTCGCACGTAGCCATTTGCAGACGCGTCGAATGTTTTGCAGCGTCCGTCTGGTGAAAGGACCCCCAGTTGACTGAATGCCACATAGAAATCGGGCATCAACAACGCGTTCACACCTCCGGCGAACGCCATCTGGTTTTCGGAGTCTTGCAGACTTTCGCACGCCAAATGAACTGCGATTAGTGATGACGAACAGGCAGTATCGATCGCCAAGCTTTCGCCACGCAAGTCGAAGCAATACGAGATCCGATTGGCGGCGATGCTGCTGCTGCCGCCGGTATTGCTGTACGGACCGATCACTCCTCGATCGCGCGCGCTTAATGCCGCGACGGAGTAGTCGATGCTGCTGATACCAACATGGACCGATACGTTTTGCCCGGCCAACCGTTGCAGTGGAACGCCTGCGTCTTCGGCGGCGCGGTAAGCGGATTCCAGCAACATTCGCTGCTGTGGGTCCATAGCCGACGCTTCTCGAGGTGAGATCCGAAACAGGTCGGGATCAAAGCGATCAATGTCGTGAACGTAGCCCCCCCAGCGGCTTTGCGTTTTGCCGGGTCGGGCGCGTCCGCCACAATAAAACTTTTCCAACGACCAACGATCCGGCGGAGTCATACTGATCGCTTCGCGACCATTCTTTAGAAGTTCCCAGTAGCGCAGTGGACTGTCACATCCGCCTGGAAATCGACATCCGAGCCCAATGATTGCGATTGGTTGGTATGCGTCACACACTTCGATCGTCGACCTCAAGAGTTGCTTTTCGCGACGCGCAATCCATTTCGCATCTAGGTATGTTCTGGATACTTCGCCACTCGTTCCGAGTAGCCATCGCAGTTTAACCAACCGCTATATCCTCGCAGATTATGGAGGTATCGAGAGGGCGATGAACTACAGGTGAGGCGAAGTAGGCAAGCTGTTCGAAAAATGCCTAGTCAGCCGAACCAAGCGCCAAGGTTGGCGAGACCGATGCGGCCCGAAAAGCAGGAATAATCGCGCCTGTCAAACCGATCAGGACCGCGAGCAACCCGCCCTCTAAATACGTTGCGGTATCAATCGTCGGCACCAAGATTCCGCTAGCAGCCGGGTGCTGACTTAAACCCGCGCATGCGGCATAAGCTAGCAGACTGCCGATCGCGGTCGCCAACAGAGACAACGCGAATGCTTCGGCAAGGATCATTCGCACGATTCGGCCACGTGGCCAACCGACAGCGCGCAGAACGCCAATTTCACGAGTCCGCTCCAAGACGCTGGTCATCATCGTGTTCAGCGTACCGATCGCACCGATCGCCAAGGAAATCACAGATGTCATCCAAGCCATGGCGGACGCCAACTTCATCCGTGTATCGGATCCGACGAACTGCTCGGTCGGCAACGCATGTAACCGATCGTCGATTGATTCAATTGCCACGACGACATCATCGGCTTGACTCGAATTCACGTCCGAGTCCAATACAACGTTGATGTAGGTGACCTGGCCTGTTCGATCGGTCAACCTTTGCAGTTGATCGAGCGGCATGATCATCGAACCGTTTTCCCACACACTACGACTTTCGAAGACGCCTGCGACAAAAAAAGGCTCCTCGAAAATCATCGTCGTTTGGCCTGCGCTTAACCCCACGCGGTTTGCCAAGTTCGACCCGAGCGACAACTGTTTGGCGTTGGGATCTATCGCCGTGGCTTTCGCGATCCAGTCGTAATCATCTCGCAACCAGTTTCCGGTCTCGATCCCCATCGTCGGGATCCCAAACACTTGCTGCTCTTCGAGCGAGAGTGTTTCCAGCAACACTCCGGCGGCACGATTGACATGTGAGAGCGCAGCGATTTTTTGAATCGCATCTTCGCCCACACTGCTACTCAATCGGTCGGCCGTACCCTGGCGTGAAACGACAATGTCGACCGCGTGCGTGCGATAGATATCTGCGAAAGAACGGGTAAATCCTTTTGCGATCCCACGCAAGGCGACCACGGACGCGACCGCTACGGAAAGGGCGATTAACGTCAGCGCCGTCCGAGTGAACTTTCGTGACAGGTTTCGGAACACGAGCGTGTGAAAACGCATGATTTTCCAGCAATGGCGGCGGATTGACCTTGCCACCGGCGGTCGCCAGGCATGACAAGCAAGGTTTCGGCGGGGTCCACAGCGTATGGGACGGCCGCCTTTTGTGCACAGTTTGCTCGATCTGGTCCCCCTTGTCGATTGATCCATGATTCGATGCCACACGTCCAGATGCAGTACCGGCCGTGAACCGCAACGGTTCCTGATCGCGTTGTTCGGGTTTGCACTTGTGTTGGCGACCGGCTGTTCCTCGCCGCGGCGGGTGTTCTACCACGACGGCAAGATCCAGATGGGCGACGTCAACGGCAAGATGCAGTTGGGTGGCACGATGGGGGTCGAAGGAAAGCTGCAAACAGAAATTTCGATGGGGGGCGACAAACGCGAGAGCACCGTACTTCCCATTCAAGTCGAGGGCACCGCTTCCAAACGCGGCGGCAAGATCGCCGTTGTCGATGTGGACGGGATTTTGGTCGACAAGGCTTCACCGGCCTTGCTTTCGGCAAGTGAGAATCCGGTCGCAATGTTTCGCGAGAAGTGTGATGCCGTGATCGCAGATAAACAGGTCAAGGCGGTCGTGCTGCGTCTCAACTCGCCCGGAGGCGGCGCTACGGCGACCGACATCATGGCGCGTGAAATTCAACGTGTACGCACGAATCGGGAGATCCCCGTCGTGGCCTGCGTGATGGACCTCGGTGCCGGCGGGGCGTACTACTTGGCGACACAATGCGACGCCATCGTTTGCCACCCGACCAGTCTCGTTGGCGGCGTAGGAGTCATCCTGAACGTCTACAACTTAGAAGACACGATGGGCCAATTCAACGTGCTTTCGACACCGATCAAAAGCGGCGACAAAATCGATGCCGGAACACCAGAACGCCCGATCGATCCGAGCGAACTGGCGATGTTGCGCGAAATCGCTCAAAGCTTTCACCAGCAATTTATTGAACAGATTGTCGAGCGACGCCCCGACATGCGAAGCAGCGTAGACAAGTGGTCTGACGGAACGGTCTACGCAGGTGCGAAGTCAATCGAATTGGGCATGGTCGACGAAGTAGGCTACATCGACGAGGCAATTCGTCTTGCGGCCACTCGCGGCGGATTGGGAACCGACCCCGAAGTTGTGATGTATCGTCGTAAGAACCAACACGCCTACACGGTGCTCGATAGCAATGCGGATGGCGCAAGCCTGCCGTCGCTATTGCCCATTCATGTACCAGGACTTGAGCGACCATCGATGCCGACGTTCCTATTCATGTGGCAATCAGATCCGTCGCTCGCATCAACATTCTGAACGAGATGCCCGAATGCGATTGTTCGATGACCTTCCAAGTGCGGGTTTAATCTGGTTCAAAGGCGGTCTATTTGCCTTTCTCGGAGTTCTGTCGGGCATCGTACTAATTACTCGATTGAGCCAGTGGTGGGATGCCCTGATTCTTGCAATCTGCATCTGGAGCTTTTGCCGGGCGTATTACTTTGCGTTCTACGTGGTCGAGCACTGGATCGACGAAGATTTCAAGTTCTCAGGTCTTTCCGCGTTTGCAACTTATTGGTGGAACAAACGTCGGGGACGTTGAACGATTGAAGCAATCGCCAACACACCGCCTGGTTGGCCACCGAACCCTAGACCAAAACGGTGGGTCAATTCTTGCAAGACTTGGCGTAGCCACGTCGAGGCCGCAAAAATTGGCGGATTATTTCCAGAATTAGCGTTCGCATCATGGTGGTAAGCACCGTTTTGGTACGCGTGATGTTGTAGAGTTCGCAAACGCATTCCGAGCCAGTTTCGGTCGCGACTACGTCGTCCGAAAAGTCTTCGGATTGCCGCCAAGGCATTTGCAATGGACTGCATCTACCCCTCACGATGCCGCGCCACGTGCTTTGCTCAATAAGACTTCGTCGAGATCACTCGCTCACCAACTGATACGTCTCCAACAAGCTTCCACTCAAGTGATTCCGAACCCGACTATTGATGACATTTGCCGTAAAATTGAAACCTCCGTGCAACGCGTGGCTTCAATCACTGAACTCCGCTGCACTAACGAAGACGGCAAATTCGTGCTTCATGGCCGCGCCTCATCACGTGAAGAAGCGCTCTTAGCAGGCGTTGCAGCGCGTTTGGTGCCTGGCGTACAAACAATCTCAAGTGAATTGAAAGTTTCGCGTTCCTAAAACTGGCCATGCGATCGATCGATATTCGCACGAGCGGCGATTTAGCGTCTGAGTTTGAGTCGACGATCTGCACCTGGCTCCGCGAATTTAACCAAACGGCCAATCCCGTTTGGTGGAAAGCCACCTCGGCGCCGTCTTCACAGGCGGCAGCCTTGTTCGTGATTGCGACAGACTGTTCCGATCTCGTCGGCGGATTGATCGGATCCACCTCTCTCAAGTGGCTCCGAATTGACCTGATGGCGGTCAAAGACGACTCGCGCCGACAAGGAATTGGTCGGCTGTTGGTCGAGGCCGCGGAAAAAGAGGCAATCAAACGCGGCTGCCATTATTCGTTCGTCGACACCATGGAATACCAGGCGCCGGAATTCTACGGTCGCTGCGGATACAAGGTTGCTGGCGAAATTCCCGATTGGGACTCTCACCAGCATCGCAAGTTCTTCTTGACCAAGAACCTGAGTTCTTAACCGTCATCCCGACCGCTCATCAGTCCTGCCATTTGAGCTCAATCAGCCGGATATCACAGACAGCGGACTTGGCCAGCTTGTTGCAGCTTACTTTCAAGCTGTAGCTGCCAGGCTCCAGTGCGACCGAGCCGATCGAACGTGGAACGAAGTTTTGAAAATGTCCGGTGTCTTCGATCGTCAGTGGAAACGTTTGCACGACACGCCCATCTTCCGCAGTGATGGCAAATTCAACTTCGCTGCCGCCTTGCCCGGTGCCGCAACCTTGGTGAACCACGACGTCGAATGTTTCGCCGCGATCGAGTGAGAATTTCCAAGTCACCGTATCACTGGGAACGGTCCAGTAACCAACGGTGTTCTTGTGCGGCTGAGGTTCATAGCGAAGCTTTTCGCCGCTTGTTTCGGCATGATGAGCTGGCAGTGATACAGATCCGTCCTTGCTCTGCTCGACAACGAATGGCTTCTCACAAAGACGGACGGTCTCGATCAATTGCATGTTGATG
The DNA here is from genome assembly GCF_002251265.1 of Rhodopirellula sp. MGV. NCBI lineage: Bacteria > Pseudomonadati > Planctomycetota > Planctomycetia > Pirellulales > Pirellulaceae > Rhodopirellula > Rhodopirellula sp. MGV. Next base: position 23,970 of record NZ_NPDI01000024.1, read on the forward strand.
GTGGCCGGATACTCCAGGTCATCAGGGACAAAAATGCGCCAGTGGTCGATTTCAGGAACGAATCGTAGTTCGCCGGTATAGCCCTCGGCCGCGATCGATTTCCAGCGGTTGTTCAATCGAGGCAGCGCGACAAAACCAGATGCCGGCTTTTTGCTAATTGAAAACGTGACCGAACTCTTCGCGGCCTGAACCGTGCCCCAATCCTCGGACTGGTTCCAATGATTCGCAACGCCGGAATCGTTCGCCACAGCATCCTCGGCAGTCACACCAGACACACCGAACACAAAGCAAGCGGTCGAGAGACCCAAAATCAACGGAAAGCGGTTCATAACTACTGGTGGTAAGGGGGCGTCACACCGCCGGCAGAGACCATGCTGCCGACTGTTCGATCAAACGCCGACCATCTTACACCAGGAACTAACCGCGAGTCGGGCGCACATCCTCGAGAACTTTTTCGAGCTGTCGCATACTTCGGGAGAGCAGTACACGGATCGCCACATCGGTCTTCCCCAGTTTTTCAGCGATCTGCTTTGTCGGCATGCCTTCGGCGTATCGCATCTGAATCGCCTGTTGCTGTTCTGCAGTCAAACTGCCGACTGCTTCCTGCATGCGCATCATGCGAACGTCGCGACTGAAGACGGCACTGGGGCTGGTCATGCTGGCCGACAGAAGCTGCTCCAGTGCGGCTGAGGAGTCGCCCCCCGAGGATCCGCCTCCGCCAGCAGGGGCGTTCAGCGATTGCTGCCGATTCGCATCACGCCGCTGGGCGTCGAAATGGAATCGATGTGCATCGACCACACGGCGACGGGCGACTTGTTGCAGCCAATCCATCGGCGAATATTGGTCCAGCGGCGCGGTCGCCAAGCTGGTCAGTGCTGCCGTGGCGACGTCCTGCACCAAATCATCGACTTCCACCATCGCAAGCAAGTGCTCGCCAGTGATCGAACGCACGAAGCCAGAAAGCTGGCCGTGATTTTGTTGAATGTACGTTGCCAACGCGGCTTCGTCTTTGTTTTTGATCCGATCGATCAATTCACAATCTGAACCTTCAGACATTGTAGAATTCTCAAAGGAGGCGTTTTCGCGGCGAGAGGCAGGCACAGCGTAACCCTTATCGTGCGCATAACGCAAGGAAACGCGAATGAATTGTTTCACGTTACAAAAGTCCAGCAATCTGATTGGTGGAGCGATCGTTTCAGGCCGATAGGGTTGATTAAATCGAGGCGAAGGAATCAGCGCATTGATGTCACACTCCGACAAAGACCCGACCGAGTCGAACCGCCCAGACGCGCCAAATGCTCCGTCGCCCTCCGCGTCTGACCGATCGTCCGAGGCGACGCAGGTTTCGGAACCGGTGCGTCGCGGCGCGTGGGCAGATTCCCATTTCGCCGAGACGGCGCAGTGTGCCACGCCCTTGCCGAACGATTCTGACACGTCGAACGACTTCCAACACGTCACATCTGGCGATGCCTGTGAGCGACTTGACGAGTTGCTTGAGCAGTGTTTGGAAGCGTATCTCGAAGCAGGCCGCGGCCCGACGCCGGAGTCTCTGCGATCTTTTTTGCCAGCCGAAGGAACCGAGACCTGCCGCTTTTTGCTAACCGAATTGATCAAGTTGGACATGGCTAGCGTTGCCGAACAAGAAGGCTCGCCACCAGCGATCGAATGCTTCATCGAGCATTTCACGGACTTGATCCCTGCCAACAGCGTCCCTCTGGACTTGATTATGGAAGAGATCCAGCTCCGCAAGGAAGCTGGCGAAACTCCGATCGCTGCGGACTACCAACGCCGTTTCCCGAACCATCATGACATGATCGGTGAATTGCTTGGCGGGCAATTGAGCAACAAGCCCGAAGCGACGATGGCGGTCAGTCACAAAAAGAAGCCGCCTGAATACGAAATTGGTCAACATGTCGACGACTTTGTCATCTTACAAACACTCGGCAGCGGAGCATTTGCGAAGGTTTATTTGGCGCGACAAGATTCGATGAGCCGCCTCGTCGCACTCAAAGTCTCCACCGGAACCGGGGACGAACCTCAAGCGCTTGCCCAGTTTGATCACCCGAACATCGTTCGAGTCTATGACCAAAGGATGCTTGATGATCCACCGGCGCATTTGCTTTACATGCAATTTCATCCCGGTGGGACGCTTGCCGATGTCGTGAATTTGGTCAAACACACTGGGCCGACCGACCGCAGTGGCGACATGATTTTGCAGTGCGTTGATCGATCGCTATTGCGGACCGCACAGGCGGTCCCCGAACAATCGATGCTGCGCGACACGCTGCGCCGTTTGACTTGGCCGATGGCAGTCGCTTGGATCGGCATCCACCTCAGCCGCGCGCTTCAAAACGCTCACAGTCGAGGCGTGATGCATCGGGATGTCAAACCCGCCAACGTGTTGTTGTCAGCCGAAGGGATCCCCAAGCTCGCCGACTTCAACGTCAGTTTTGCCGGGAGTGCTGGGCGTGCCGGGGCGGCAAGCAGCTTCGGCGGATCGATCGGCTATATGGCACCAGAACACCTGCGAGCGATTTCGGCGACGGCGGTGTCCGTGCCGGAAGATGTCGGTGCGGCAGCAGACCTGTATTCAATGGCAATTTTGCTGTGGGAGCTTTGGCAAGGCCGCCGACCGTTTAGTTGCACCGGCAGTCCCCAGTCATGGATCGACGCCGTCGAACAGCAGTTGCAGGCCCGCCAAGGGTTCGAGCTTCCAATCTATGAATCGAACGATGTCGTCAGTCGACTGCTGGAACAAATTCTTCGCGATGCACTGCAGTTCGACCCTGAGCAACGCATTCGTTCGGGTGCGGAATTTGAAGCACGACTCAAGTTGGCACTCAATCCAGAAGCGGCCCGCGTGTTCGATCCCGATCCCAATAGTTACTTGGCTTGGATTGGTCGGCGTTCGCCTTGGTTGATGACGTCGTTAATCATCTTGGTGCCCAACGCTCTCGCTGGTGCCTATGGGTACTTCTACAATTTCAAAGACACCCTGGGCAGCTTGTTTGCTACCGTCGAAGGGTTAAAGCCAACCTTCGAAACGCTATCTGCCTGCATTAACTCTGTGGCGTTTCCGTTGGCAGCGGTGCTGGTGATTTACTACACCCGCCAAGTATCGCGAGGCTTGGAGCGGGTTCGACAAGGCAACGAAGCGACCGCAGAAGACTTAGACGCGACGTTCCAACTCGGCCAGCGGGCGGCCGTGATCGGCGGCATGCTTTGGTGCCTGGCGGCGGTGCTCTATCCGTTGATCCTGTGGATGATTTTCCCACAGATCTCGCGCCGCGAATTCAGCCACTTCTTTATGTCGCATGTGATCTGCGGTGGCGTCGCCGCAATCTATCCGTTCTTTGGCATCACAACCTATTCGGTGTCTTTGCTGTACCCACGTTTGGTCCGCAAGACGTTGAGTGACCCGAACTTCGACGAGCGATTGCTGCAAACCGTTGCCCGCTGCGAAGCTTATCTCTATTTGGCTTGTCTAGTTCCGCTACTTGGCGTCGCACTACTGGTCGTCAGCCAAACTGATGCCCAAGACGTGATGCTAGTGTCGTTGATCGCGACCGGCCTGGGACTGTTTGCGTCGTTCAAGGCCTACAAATATGTGCTTCGAAAACTGCAGACGATGAGCTTGGTGATGTCCAATCGCGACGATGCGGCGAGCTTGGTTTAACAGCGTCGGTAGATCGCATTTGCTCCGCGGCCGTAGCGTTCTCTGCCGCTACGTTTGCGGACCAAAAGACGGCGATGAGAGCCCAAATCTGAAATTGTTATTTCCGGTCGAAGACGCGAATCACTTCCACGATGAAGTGGATGTCGGTGTTCGGTGGCACAGCGTTTCGTTGGCCCAATTCGCCGTAGCCAAGTTCGGAAGGGATATTGATTTCGATCATTCCGCCTTCACCAACCAACTGCAACCCTTCACGGAATCCTTTCACCACGTTGTAGAGATTCAAGGTTGCCGGTTGGCCGCGTTCGTAGGTGCTATCGAAAACCGTTCCGTCTGGAAGCGTGCCGACGTAATCAACTTTCACATGGCTCGTTTCATGAGGTTTCGGTTTATCGCTTTTTCGTAGGATCCGATACTTCAGACCCGACTCGGTCGTCGTGTATTCGGTCGGCGCGTCCGCATCATAATTTGACGGCCCGTAACCTGTGGAACACCCGGCCAGCAAAACGATTGCGCAAAGCAGCGAGAGAAGAAGAGAGCGATCTGCCATTTCGACTAAAACCCATCCGGTGAAACTGATTTTTGTTGCATACGATCGTATCATGCAAAAGTTCAGACTGACCAGAGGATATTCTAATCAGAAACTAGGGAGGGCCCCCCTCGCTTCCCTAAACGCCCCGGTTCGATCAGTTCTTCCGGGACGACCGCCGCTCTCGCGAGGCGGCGACCGCCCATCCGATCAAACTAGCGGACCTCATCGGCAACGTCCGATTGTTGCCCGAATTGCTCGATCGCGGATCGCAAATCAGACTGCTGCAGCGGTGCGGCTTCCGCTGGCGAAGTCGAAGTCAGATTCACCGCATCAGTTGTGGGGCTTGCCGCGTTTGGCGCCGCACCAACTGGCTGGGAAGAGTCTGGCTGGGTAACGTTCGCCACACCGGGAGTCACTTCCACTTGCAACGGGTCGGCGGGAACGGGGGGCGACGCCAGCTCGGCCACGGGAATCGCTTTCATCGCCATCACACGAAGATTGTTTGCTTCGTTGGATTCCATGAACTGGTCATAGCTGTCGACGGCAACCAAGATCCGGCTGCATCCGACGGAGCCGCCATTGAACTGTCCCATCGCGAGTGCTTCGACGGGAAGCGTCATCGTCAACTGAATCGCTTCACCAGCCGCGATACAGTCAATGGTTTCTGTGACATTCGGGCAGGTTGGATGAATGCGTCCCAATAATCCGACCAACGTGACACGCATTCCCTGTACGTCGCGGGTGCTGCAGTTTTTGATCACGACGTCGAACGCCGGTCCACACCCGGGCTGAGGTGCCGCGTGTTGAACGATGGAATACATCTCCAAATCCCCCAGTTCCGACACGGGAACTTGGATCGGACCGAGTGGATGGGGAATATTGAATCCGACCGATTGATCGTGATCATTGTTGACGCCATAACGCATCAGCAAGGAGATCACATGGTCACAGCGTTGCGGTCCGACAAGTAGACGGTGCAAGTCGATCTCGTCCGCATCAGCTTGGTTGGGCGCGACAACTTGCGGAACCACAGTTGCCGACAACAGCATCATTAAGGCGACGGATCGTTTCAAGAGTTTGCGATTCATGACATCACTTTTGTTGGATGAAAGGGAGTGGTTAACGAACTCTTTCAACCAAGCGAAATCAGTGCTGCGTTGTTACCGGGAATCGCGTCGACGATTGTGCAATAAAAAAGACGTGTGTGCCAACAAAAACACCCGGCATCGGAACGGATCCGAATTGCCGGGTGATGTTGATTCGATTCTTGTGGCGATGCCACGGTGGCTACGATTAGTAGCAAGCCCAGTAGCTGGTGTAGACCGGTACGTGGTACGTCACTGGGTAGCAGTAGTTGTACGTGACCGGGCGGTAGCAACCGTAGTTGTAGTGCGGACGGTAGTAGCTGTATCCGTAGTTGTAGCAACCGCGGTTGTAGCCACCGTAGCCGTGGCCGTAGCCATAGCCGACACGTCGGAAGCAAGCGGCGATCGCGTCTTCATCATTCTCGTCGTCGCCCATCAAGGCATCGACGTCAGCTTGCCCGAGGATGTCTTCGTCTTCGAGTGATGCCGAACTGTCAGCAGCAACAGCACTGATGGTGTTGCCTTCCAAAGCGGCCAACGACTTCAGCAAGTCGTCATCTGCACTGACGGTTCCCATGAACATGACCATCGGCACAACGGTAAACAGGATTCGCTTCAACATGGTTTGGTTCCTTGAAATTGGATTCGACAGAGCGTTTGTTTGGAATGAAAACGGTGAGGTCTGTCGTCTGCTCGCCGCTTTCGCTGTTCTTGACACATGTAGCCAAGCGGTCGAGTTCGAAGAGTGTTTCCAACTTTTCAAGAATTCTTTTCAGGCTGCGAAATATTGATCTCGCAGCACATTGTCGAAGCGGTTTGGAGTGTCGCGGCGTGGATCGAGACAATATCGTCAATATTAGGGGCGTACCCGCCGCTCATCGCCACCGCGACAGGAATCGATCGATCGCGGCACCATTGCAGTGCGATTTGGTCTCGACGCACCAAGCCGGCTTTGGTCAACCGCATCCGACCAAGCCGGTCGCCTTCGTAGGGATCCGCACCTGCCAGGTAGATTGCCAAATCGAAGGATTCGCTTTGATGGAAACGGTCGAGGGCGCCCAAGGCGTCGGCAAGATGAGCCAAGTAGGTGTCGTCGTTTGTGCCATCGGCAAGTGGCACATCGATATCGCTAGGAACTTTTCGCAGCGGAAAGTTCTTTGCACCATGCATCGAAAGCGTGATCGCGGTGGGATCGCCCGCCAAAATTGACGCCGTCCCGTTGCCTTGATGCACATCCAGATCGATCACACAGGCGCGGCCAATTTTTGATTCCGTTTGCAACACGCGAATCGCAACCGCCGCGTCATTAAACACACAGTACCCTTCACCTGCATCGGCGAACGCATGATGCGTGCCCCCCGCCAGGTTTGCTGCAATGCCATCGGCGAGTGCTGCCAAGCCGGCGGCGATCGTCGCACCGGTACTTCGCCGCGAACGCTCCAGCATTTTCTCCGACCATGGAAATCCGATCCGACGGATCTCGTTTGTCGACAACGTACCGGTTTTTACACGTTCGATATAACTGGCATCATGACAGAGCTCCAGTTGCTGGTCCGTCGCCGCCGGTGGGACCAACAGAACATCGCCACGATGATGCGAACTGGTGGCGACGTGTCGACGCAGTCGCCGATACTTGTCCATCGGGAACCGGTGCGTTTCCGGCAAAGGCAGTTCGAAGTGGTCGGTATAAAACAGCTTCACAATTAAATCATCGAATCAACAAACGGATAAAACAAGATGAGCGATTCCCCCCAGAACCCCTACATCGCGTCCGGCCAAAATGCGGGCCCGATCTCCCGACGTGTTCCCAGCAGCATTTCCCAAACCGCAATGACAGGGGTGGTGATCACGCTTGCCCTCGCTTCCAGCGTCGTCGTTTTGTCTGGGATCTTATCTTATCTGACACTCAGCGACTTTCCGGAAGACCAACCGCTGTTCCAGTTTGGCGGCAACGACTTGCTGTTCCTGATCGTTGGTGCGGCGGCAACAATCCTGACCGTTCCGATCGCTGCCATCGTTCCGCAAGTGATGAAGAAACAAGCGACCGAACAACTCCGTTCGGCAGACGTTGACCTGCCACGACCGCTTAACGCCGATTCAGAATTGCCCGTCGAAGCGAAACATTTTTTGGGGGCGATGCAGACCAGCGCGATTATTGGGCAAGCTTTGTTCGAAGGCCCGGCGATGATGAACGCCGTGCTGATGATGATCGACCACAATTTCGCCCACTTGATCTTTGTCGCGATCGGACTGGTCGGCATCCTTGCTCAGACACCAACGGCGGGACGACTGACCGCGGCCATCGAAGACGCTTCGATGCCGCGGTAGAGCTGGGATCGCGATTTAAATCAGTCGGATTCTGATTCGTCCGTCGAAGGTGCCAACGCCTCCGCAACCAAGCTGTCTGCGGATGCCGGTAGCCAACGGAAGTCAATCACCAAGTCGTCTCCGTCAACCGACGCGATCACAGCCGGCGTTTGCTGAAGCAGGTGCGTAGCCCAAGATTGGGCGGAAAACTTGCGGTGCCGCAATCGCAACTGACGCGACGGAAAATGCCATCGCTGGCCGATACCTAAGACGGCATCGGATTGATTGATCTGGCACGAAGCGATCACCGGTGAAGCGGTCAAGCGGGTCGCCATGCGTTCCGCTCGGCTGCGGAGATTATCCACCGCCGTATCCACCAATGCCTCCAGCGGGCTGGGCACGTTGATCATCGCCGACAAAAGCATGGCGGCGATCGCTTGATTGGCGGCCGCGAATTTCCAAACAACGTTTGCACGAATCGTCGATAACAGCTCTGCTTTTCCGGCAATCACCCCCGCCGGCGCCGCGCCGATCATCGGACCTGCCGCGGCAACGACGATATCGAAATCGGATTGCAAAAGCGTTTTGACACTTGGTACGCCTTCAATGCGATCATCGATGGTGGCGATCGGCAACACCGCGACTTGGATCACGTCGTCGCCAGATAGCGCGACAGGCGTTAGTGGATGTTGGCCATCATCGGCGGTAACCACGACAGCGCGTTCAATCGACTGAAAATCGGCGACATCGACTGCGCCGACACCACCACATTGGTCGACTTGATACCCGGCAAACGCATCGGGTAGTGGCAAACCAGATGGCAATCGAATGGCGTGCGCGCGATGTACGACGATGCGTCGCTGCTGGGATCCGGTCAATGCAACCAGTGACCGAATGGCCGCATCAAAGTTGTTGGCAACTAACATTGAATGATGCGACAAATCGAGCTGCCGTGTTAGCGCATCGTCGATCTGCTGATCGGCCTTTTGCCCCAAGCAGTTGCCCTGCAATAAATCACAACCGAGTTGTACGACCGGGGCGTTCAACGGAATCCCCGTTCCTTGCGAATTCAACAATGTACCGGACGCGTTGTAGGCCACGGCGGCGATTTCGTGGTCGCGTTCAGACCAGCGGAGAATCGTCGAGCGACCTTGGTCGAACGCACCGCGTGCGGTTTCGCTGGCCGTTTTCACAATCGCATCGAGACTTTTCGATGCGTTGTCGGGAAGTTCGCGAAGCAACTCGCTGGCCTGTTGCCGAACCTTTTTAATGGTTTCCGGGTCGCTCGCTTTTCGGGCCACATCGGCAACGCCGTTTCGAATCGCATCGACGGCCCAGGGTGGTAAACGCATGAAAGTAGTATCGTCTCGGTGGTGATTCAAACGCCGCGTGCCAAACACTGTTGTTGGGCATCGCAAACGAGTATTGGGGTTAGTAGCGGTCTTGTTCGGATTCCGCCCAAACGATCGCCCGAGCGCCGTCAAAACTGACGTGGATCACCATTGGGGTGCAACACACCGGGCAGTCTTCGACGTAGCTTTGCGTGTGGCCGGCGATCGGGTCGAGCGGGATAACGATTTCCTCGCCGCAGTTTTCGCAAATGTAGCTGCCTTCGCCATCAAAGTTTTCGGTTCCCGCATCATTCAAATCGACATCGGAGTTGCCGACAGGATCTCGGGACTCAAACAGTTCGCTTTCATCCATGGGAGCACCATTGTTTCGACGAGAATGTGTTTTCTAGATTCACACGATGCTAGATTCACACGATGTCCGGAATATCCCTGTGGATGTTGCGAAACTGCCGCGTATAGCCAGTGTTGTACGGAATAGACGGCAATCGCGTTTCCGACAGGACGACGTTCTGATTGGAATTGTATCATGCCGTCAGCCTTTTCACGCCTCTGGTGTCTTTGACTTGCGGTTAGGAATTCGACAATGAACGACAAGCGAAAATGGTTGACGCGTCGCGTCGCCAGTGTTGTGGCCGGAACGGTCGTCCTTGTGGGCGCGGCAGCGGCGACGTTGATTTGAATGATGCGGGAACCGAAAACTTTGATGGCGAAGGCAGCTACATTTGCGAAAACTGCGGCGAGGAAATCGTTAC
>NZ_NPDI01000025.1:0-121785 GCF_002251265.1 Rhodopirellula sp. MGV
GTTTTTTCAACGCCGAACGAGTTGGCTCCAACGCTCCAGTTGTCAACGGAGCCTTGCTTCTTTGTATTGAAAAAGGACGGCCGATCGCAGCGATCAATGTCTATCCTTGGGATGGAAACATTTGCCACGAACTCGATGTTTTAACTTCGCGCCCGACTTTTCGAATTCAATACAATGCTGGCCAGATTTGGCAGCCGAAAGAATCAAACCTCTCCTTCCTTCCCGTCAAGGCGACCTCAAAACCAAACCTCAGTCATACGCGTCGCCTTTTCCAGATGAAACAACTCGCTCGCAGAGTCACCTGTACGCTAGAGGGTTTCAATGATGACAACTCTGATCGGCAACCACTACGCCTATTGCCGAATCCTATCTACCGATACGCAACGGACCATGGCAGCGCCGTAGGAGGGACTTCCGACGGTGCGATATTCGCTTTCGCACAGGGAAACGACCCTGAAGTCCTACTCTTGATTGAAGCGACTGATGAACCAGAAAGTACAGCTTGGAGATACGGGTTCGTCAGGGCTTCTTCGGCAAAACTCTCAGCTGCGTTCGATGATCTGGAGGTGTGGCAAGCCGAGAAGTTTCCAGACGATACTAAATCGGTCGGCGCACACTACACCGTTCGCCAACCCTTCGATGCCATTGATATTCCTGACGCCTCGACGAAAGGCAAATAGAAGACTTGGTAATCTCTTTTACATGCTCTGCGAGAGCACGCATCACCTGCCATGTGTTTCGTCCTCCGCTCCAATGGGATGGGGCACGTACCTTGTCAATTTGAATCCCACCAAGAGGATCGAAGTCAGCAGTTCCTGGGCCTCAAGCGAGGGAAAGCCCCTCGCCTTGATCACTTATAAAGCGTCGTGACTTCATCTGATTTTGTTGATTCAAGACAGATGGTCTCCTCCCGGGTTAGCAAAGCAGCGTTATTTCCTCTGCCCTTGCAGACCCAACGACTACATCGTGAGAGGCCGCGTCAGAGAATTATCAGCCGGTTAGATAAGCGAATGCGTGGCAATCCAATCGAAACATAGGGTGCAAACCGAAAGTGGAACTTGACCGCGCTCAGCGGGCAAGAAAACTATCTGAAAGATGGCTGATCGATTCCCACCGCCTTCGCAGCCAATCGGCATGCGAATGGGATCAGGTTTCAAAACACCGAAAGCGATGACAGTCAGGCGGAATCTGCTTCTGCCCAAATCACCCATTCCAACTTCAAGGTACCTTACACCTTTTTTTTAGATCCCAAGCCATACAGAGATCTCTGCGAGCAAACGTTCCGAGCTGCCGAGGGCCGCTCGTTGGCGAATGACGTCTCGAGCAATATCGGGGCGATTGGTCAAGATCCCATCAACCTTGCGGTTCATCAACATCGACATCTTTGCAGGATCGTCGACGGTCCAGACAAATACCTCCTTCCCTGCCTGATGCGCACGCCGGATGAAATCGCGATTCGCAAAGTCCGCATTCACCGCCAAAAAGTCAGCATCGATGTTTCTTAAGTTACCAACGTAAACCGACATCAACCGCCCATACTTCCAGTCGGGTCGTAGCGTCTTGGTCTTCGCAACTCCGCGAGGATCGAGCGACATCACCATCACTTGGTCTGCCATTCCTTCGCTTTCAACGATTTGAACGACCCGTTCTTCTAACTGCTGATCGTGCCCGTAGTATTTCAGTTCAATGATGACACCGACACGATCTTTGCACAGGCGTAAGACATCCGCCAATTTTGCTATCCGTTCGCCCGAGTACTTGACGTCGGCATGACTTCCAATGTCAACCTCTGACAGCTGATCCCAGGACGATTCCCAGACCTTGAGCGGGCTGCCGGCGATCTTCATCAAGTCCTTGTCATGAACGACAACCACATACCCATCCGAGGTTTCCTGAACATCGATCTCAACCCAGTCGGTACCATCCTCGATCGCCCTTTGGAATGCGACCAGAGAATTCTCGGGTGCAAGAACTGATGCACCACGATGAGCCATGACCTCCACATTGTCCTCCGTTCGAACGGAATTGATCAACCGATAACCGCTCGCTGTCGCTAGCACGGCCAGGATTGATCCGACAACGATCAGTTGCCACGCGGTCAAACGCGTCCAGATGGAGCCCTTGGACGCCAGGGGTAGACTCGCCCTTTCACTTTTGATCGAACCTTCAACAGAAAGAGCCTGATAACGGTGTAACAGCGTCGCCGCAAATCCAATCGCCGCAAGCAACTGCACTACCATACCGGACAAAACGGAGAGCGAGATCATCCCCCCTACACGCAGCGCCAACATCAACAGCGAACCAACCTCAGCCGGCATCAAGACCCGTCCTAGCATCGCGATCGCGAATGCACATGCCGAGTTTGCGACGAAGACGACGGCAGCCATAATGACAAGCGAACAAACAATGCGAGTCCGATGCCCATCAACCAACTGTTTACTCAAGCTCAGTGCATTCCCGGAGGCTCCTTGCTCGAAAAGGACGAGCGGCAACGCCAAGAACCAACTCGAGAACAAACGCAACAGTATCAACATCAGGCAGATGGATAGAGCAACGCCCAATAGCACCGCCAGCGAAAATTCCTTTGGACGTTCTGTCAGATAAAAATTGATGTCAAAATCAGCAAGCAACCAACGATAGGACAGAGCTGCTGCACCTAAAAATGGTGTCGCCACGAATACCGTCCGTGCCACAATTGCGAATGCGACCCGCAATACACTGATAGACTTCACTGCCGCGAAACGCAGTGCGTCCAGCGTGTGAGCCGTCTGGCCGTTCTGTCGTTGCACCAAAATCCATAGTAGCGATGCCTGCTCGAGTGCGAGAATCGCAAGCCACAACGAAGCGACCGCGAGCCCACAAACCCATCCAAGTGGACCGATCAAGAAATAGACAAGATCAAGATCGGAAAGCACCTCGTCGCCTGAAAGCCCGAACAAGAACTGAAACAGTACAACGAACGCTGGCGTAATCAGAACATACGCCAACAATTTATAGACTAAGTCTGTTGCCACCAAACTTCGCTTGCTCGACTTAATCAACGACCAGACTTGACGGACGTCTTCGGCTACTGTCGCTTTGTGATCTCGCAAAGTCCCTCACCTTTCATTCGATGGTTCTGCCGCCGAATCTTCCAGTCGCCAGTTGATCGTAGTGTACGAAGTATTGCGTCCCCGCACTCGATCCGCATCAGACTTGTCATCAAAACATCCGTCACCTTTCGTTCATTCGCCCGATGTGCGGCGACTGCGCAAGCCTAGTCCACGGCGCGGACCAACGAATCCCTGACGGTAGAATAAGCAGCCTGTCATTTTACCTATCTTCCGGAAAAGGTACCTGACACCTTTTTTGACTTGCCGGTGAGGACGACGAAGCTGGGGACTAGCACGGTTCTGACATAGAACGTGTCGATGAGGACTCCGAGGCCCAATGCGAAGCCTAACTCGATCACACCTTTTAGGCCGCTGGTGGCGTCCGTTTGTATGCCAACGAGGTTTAGTACCGCAGGTAGCCATGCCGAAGCGGTCATGCTGAAGAACGTTGCGGCCATCACCATCCCACAGGCTGTGATGATCCCGCCAGTCCTGGACACCGCATAGCGCAGCGCCGACAACCACGGCCGCGTCTTCTGCTCTTCGACAATCCTGGTGACCAAGTAAACGTTGTAGTCTTGCCCCACCGCAACCAAAATCACAAACAGGAACAACGGCAGCTTCCAATCCAGTCCAACATAGGCATCGCCATAAGCGGCTCGGAAAAACAGCACTGTCATCCCGAGCGTCGCGTAGTAGCTAAGCAAAACGGTGAAAATCAAATACAGGCACAATCCGACACGCCGAATCACCGCAATCAAGATCACCAGCACCGCGATCACCACGGCAAGTTTGATGCGAGCGTTGTCGGCGATCGTGACACTGCGCAAATCGATGATCGAGGGCGTTGTGCCGGTGTAGTAAAACTTGGCATCGTGCCAAACCGAGTCGGGATTCTCCGAGACGTCACCAAGTAATTTTCCAATCCCAGACACCAACTTCGCGGTCTCAATCGAAAACGGGTCGCCGTCGATGATCACGTCCAAACGCGCAAGGCGATCTTGATAGTCAGGGTTATTGGAAAAGAAATAGTTCTGTGCGACGCGGTGCTGGCGAAGCGCACGACGCTTCCATGCTTCGCCACTGAGCAGCCCCATTTCGCGGTTCGGTGGAAAATCACCGAGCGGATCGTTGGCCGTACGAACCCCGACAACCCCTGGCTGTTCGTAAAGCTGGTCCGACAACGTCCCAATGTCTTTTCGCAGCTGCTCGCGAGCCTCGCCCTCTGGCCGGACAATCAGCACCGTTACCGGATTGATTTTGCCGATTTCAAAATGCTGTGACAACAACTGGAACCCACGCCGGCTGGCCGCGTCATTGTCCAATTGGCTGCTGAGGTCATACGTCACCGATTGCTCGCTACGCCAGCCATAGATCGCCGGAAGCAACAGTAGTGAAATGCCGACCACAAAGGTAGTTCTTGGACGCCGCGTGATCTTGATCGCGATCCAGTCCCAAATACTCTTGCGGCGAATCGCATGTCCATCGGGCCCTGTTGCGAACAGTGATCGCGACGGATTCGGATCAGGACGAACAACGCCTGGCCAAAAAACACTTGGCCCCAGCGCGGACAACAATGCCGGCGTGAGCGTTAAACAAACGAGCAACCCGACCAACAAGCAGATGGCGATGATGGGGCCGGTGTAATGGTATTTGCCAAAGTCGGCGAACCATAGCATCGCCAAGCCGAAGACGGTCGTCAGTGCACTCCCCAACAGCGCCGACGTCACACCGGACAATGCATTCCGGCAGGCTTCGCGCCATTCCGCTTTGGCTGCTTCTTCGCGCAATCTCGCGATCAAAAACAAGCAATAGTCAGTCCCCGCCCCAAACAGGATCACAACGATGAAGATTCGGCTGGTCGTAAAGACGCGCATATCCAGCCAGCTGACGACATCGCGAATCGACCAATCGGTTAATAAGGCGACTAAACAAGTTGCAACCGCGACGGCGACGCCGATCGACACCATCGGGACGGCGACCAGCAGCGGCGCTCGATAGACGACGATCAAAATCAACAGGATCATGATCACAGTGATCGACTCGGTGTACCGAATCGCATCGCGGGCAGCAATCAGCGTCTCGCCACCGATTGCCGCCGAACCGGTGTATTCCAGACGCAACGGCGTCCGGTCGGCTTGTGCTTCATTGGCGTGCCCCATGCTGTATTGCCGCACTTCGTTGAGCAACGAATCGAGCCCTTCGAGCATTGCGATGTTGCCGGTCGCCGCAAGCTCGCTGCTCATTCGGATCACCGCCAACCGCGCCGCCGGTTTGCTGAGCAAGCTGCCAAGGATGGTGTCATCCCAAGAAAGCAAATCCAACATGGCGTCCCAAGAGCCCAGTTCGCGGTCAGCAATCGGGATCACTTCGGACTCGATGTCGGGCATCAGAAGCCTGGCGTCTTCCAAATCGCCATCCGCCTTGTCGGGATCCGCGCCGATCAGCATGGCCAACTGCCAGCGATCGTAGTAGCTGATCGCCATCCGAGGCTCGGTCAGCGAAGGGGCGGTGTCTGGGACAAACTGCTGATAAGCTTCATAGAACCTTGCGTCGACCGTAACTGAGTGATCGAGTGCGACTTGGGCGCGTTCCAGCCAAGGGCGACATTCGTCGGGAGCTTCGTCGATCGGTCCACTTTCATACCCCAAACGGATCGCGCGCTGCCAACAAACCTCTGCCAAACGGTGGTGCAAACGCCGTAACAAGTCGTCGCCCACCATCAGGTCAAGATCGCTCAGTGCGACGTGGCCGCCCTCTTGAGTCTTATCGCGGCCGAGGACCAGCACCACTTCGCTGCGCGCACGCTCACCTGGAAACGCTTCATCGAGAACCTTCGCCGCCGCGACCGTATTCATTTGATCGGGCAGGTATTCGAAGTCCCCGTCATACGCGATGTCAGTCCATCGGGGAGCGAAAAAGACGAACGCCGCTGTGATCAACACCCAACCTAACATCGTCACCCAAGGACGCGATGTCGTCGTCTTGGCCAGACGCTCGGTTAAGATGGAAAGCATAGGCAAAGCTTTTGGTCGGACGTCGATTTGACGGGGGCGAGGTGCATGACGCGTGGGGAAGCGGGCCCGTCGTTATACCATCCGACCGAAGCGTTCTTGCAGGGGGCATGGCGATAGGGACAAAAGCATTCTGCCGTTTCGCCAACTCCCCCGCAACGAAAAACGGCCGCTTCCCGAGTCAGGAAACGGCCGTTTCGAATTCATTGGTGGGGCGACTGTCTTGAACGTAACAGTGCCGCCGCTTCATTGCCGACTCAGACGGCGCCGACGTTCCAGATATCGTCCGCGTACTGCTGGATCGTTCGATCACTCGAGAACCAACCGCTGTTTGCGGTGTTCAGGATGCTCATTCGGTCCCAGTGCTCCGTATTTTTGTACGCGCCGGCAACTCGTGCTTGTGCGTCGATAAAACTGCGCAGGTCGGCAATCGACAGCCATTGATCTCGTGGGTTTCGAAGCCCGCCGATCAGTTCGCCGAAGATACCGGGTTCGTCATCGTTGAAGTGCCCGCCTTCGAGCAGTTCCATCAGGCGACGGATGTCCTCATCACCGTTGATGATTGCGTTCGGATCGTAGCTCTGACGAACTTCAGTGACTTCTTTTGCGTCCAAGCCGAAGAGGAAGAAGTTCTCTTCGCCGGCCTTTTCACGGATTTCGATGTTGGCGCCGTCGAGCGTACCGATCGTCAACGCACCGTTCATCATGAACTTCATGTTTCCGGTACCCGACGCTTCTTTGCCGGCGGTGGAGATCTGCTCGCTAAGTTCAGTACCAGGGCAAATCATTTCCATGGCCGAGACACGGTAGTTCGGGAAGAACACCATCTTCAGCAACTCGTTGGCCTTCGGTTCGGCATTGACGCGTGCGGCGACATTGTTGGCGAGTTTAATGATTAACTTGGCGATGTGATAACCAGGTGCTGCCTTGCCGCCGATCAAAACGCAGCGTGGCACCATGTTGGTCGTGTCACCACGCATGATGCGATCGTACAAGTGCACAACGTGCAAGATGTTAAGCAGTTGTCGCTTGTACTCGTGGATCCGTTTGACTTGAACATCGAACAGCATCGCAGGGTCAAACACGACGCCGGTGTTCAGCGCGATGTATTTCGACAAGCGTTCTTTGTTGGCTTGTTTAACCGCACGCCATTTCTTGCGGAACGCGGCGTCTTCTGCGTACGGCGCGAGGTCTTTGATCTTTTCCAAATCCGATTCCCATGCCGATCCGATCGTTTCGGTCAGCAGGTCACGTAACCCTGGGTTGCAGTGCGACAGCCAGCGGCGTTGCGTGACGCCGTTGGTTTTGTTGTTGAGCTTGTTTGGCCAGATGCGATCAAAGTCCGAGAACAACCCGCTCTTGAGCAAGTCAGTATGCAGCTGTGCGACGCCATTGACCGAGAAGCTTCCGACGATCGACAGGTAAGCCATGCGGATGTGTGGGTTGCTGCCGCCCTCGATAATCGAAACACGACTGATCAAGTCTTTGTCGCCAGGATATTTGTCAGCGACGAAGGCAACGAAGCGCTCGTTGATCTCGTAGATAATCTCCAGGATCCGTGGCAGCAGATTGCCGAACAGCCCGACCGACCAACGCTCGAGTGCTTCGGGAAGCAACGTGTGGTTGGTGTATGCCATGCACTCGGTCGTGATTTCCCACGCTTCGTCCCACTCCAAACCGTGCTCGTCCATCAGCAGACGCATCAACTCGGGAACGGCACACGCGGGGTGGGTGTCGTTTAGCTGGAAGCAGTTCTTCTTGCCGAAGTCACTGAAATCTTCACCGTGACGGTCAACCCAGTCAGCGAGTACGTCTTGAAGGCTGGCCGAGACCAGGAAGTACTGCTGCTTTAGCCGCAACTCTTTTCCGTTCTCGCTCGCGTCGTTGGGATACAACACCATCGAAATCTGTTCGGCGTTGTTCTTCTGAGCAACGGATTCTGGGTAGCTACCGGCGTTGAATTCGCCGAGATCAAATTCGTCGGTTGCGGTCGCTTTCCACAATCGCAGTGTGTTGACGGTACCGTTGCGGTAGCCAGGAATTGGCATGTCGTAAGGGACTGCCAAGACCGATTGCGATTCGACCCATTTGAAATGCTGCTTGCCATCTTCGTCGACGACACGCTCGGTACGCCCATACAGATTGATTTTGCGAATATGCTCATGGCGTTCGATCTCCCACGGATTGCCGTTTCGCAACCAGTGGTCAGGGCCTTCGATTTGACGGCCTTGATCGATCGTTTGGTTGAACATCCCGTATTCATAGCGAATGCCATACCCGGAAAC
This sequence comes from Rhodopirellula sp. MGV, assembly GCF_002251265.1. NCBI lineage: Bacteria > Pseudomonadati > Planctomycetota > Planctomycetia > Pirellulales > Pirellulaceae > Rhodopirellula > Rhodopirellula sp. MGV. The sequence goes on from NZ_NPDI01000025.1 coordinate 8,392, forward strand.
CGGCAGCTTCAAGTTCGCGCAGCTGTCCAAGAAGCACGCAGCCAGACGTCCAAGGCCGCCGTTGCCAAGGCCGGCATCGGGTTCCTGATCAATGACTTCTTCGAGTTCGACTCCGAACCGGTTCAGCGCGGTGCGCATCGGTTCGTCGAGGTCCAGGTTCAATAACGCGTTATTGAGCGAACGACCGAGCAGAAACTCCAGCGACAGATAATGCACCCGACGAGTGTCGCTCGCATCGACGCGTGCGCGAGTTTGGATCCAGTCTTCGGTAATTCGATCACGTGCGGCAAGGGAAGCCGCTCGGTAACAGTAATCGCTGTTGGTTTCCGCTTCGTTCCTGCCAAACGTATACAGCAGGTGACGACGAAACTCACGAGAGAGCGTGTCCAGAATCACCACACCGTTGCCATTGTTATGATCGGACATAGAACTATCTTCGAGGATCTTTTGCATCGTCTTTCTTAACTTGGTCGTAAACCGTTCTTGGAATGTATCAGGTTGGCGATTCGAGCTCGAAACGTCTCACGCCGCTTGCAGCCATTTCGGCGAAATCTTCGGTGACTCCGAGCCGCTGGCTAACCATCTCACTGGCGGTGCTTGACTCATCAGTGATAGGGGGCATGACGCGAGGAAACAACCGTTCAAGTCAACACGGGCACTAGGGGAAAAATGAACGCCCGAATTCGGCCGAGATGGCTCTGCCAACTGAACAGAAGTCAGGGCTTTTTTCGGTGTCCACTCGTTCGCCTTGAACGCCATGACTGTCCAGGTGATCGCAGTGTCTCACCCTGAGTGATCGGACGTGAATTGGCCACAAGCAAGAAAAAACGGGCGGATTAAGTTTTACCCATCAGGCATAGCCCTTCGACATGATCACAACGACGTGATCCGCACAGACGTCAAAACCGCCCTGGTCTATGCGAATCAGACACGCCGTTTGTGTCGATGGGAACGGCCTGTTATCAGACCACGTGTCAACCGATTTCGTAGCGATCGTCTTCGCCAAAGGGAACAATCTTGACCGCGTGCGTTTCGTCGCCGTGGTTCTGTGGGGCTGCCGCGGATCCACCCGCAGTCGATGTCTCGGTCGCCTCGGCAGACTCGATTCGCATCTTCGCCAGCCCGATTTGGACTTCGGATCCCGACGTCAAGCTCGCCTTATCGACTTGCTGGCCGTCGATGAAGATGCCGTTTTTGGAGCCCAGATCACGAATCACAAGCTCGCCATCCGCACCGATGACAAATTCACAGTGTCGGCGGCTGATGGAGCCGTCTTCGAGATGGATGTTCGTCAACATGCCACGGCCGACTGTTACCGGAGGCTGAAGCACCCAGGTGCGTTGCTCTTTGCCGGTCTCGCGGTCAACCAACGTAAACTTAAACTTCATCGCAGACTCCAGGGTCAAGCTTGTATGAGGTAATAGCGATGATCAGGCAGATCGCCCAGACAAGAATTTCACTTTAGCCCGTGCGCGTTGCAACGTCCACTAGGCGAGGTTGTCACAAGTTGGCAAATACGCACACTGACTCGTACCGCTTCTTCTGATTCATTAGGATCACATGGTTGGCGGATCGGAATCGCAGGCAAATGCCACGACGGTCTGGAAATCCGCTTCTGAATAACGAGCAGAACAAGGAAATATCGAGCAATGAAGATCGTGATCATTGGAGGAGTCGCCGGTGGTGCATCGGCAGCAGCACGCGCCCGACGACTTGGCGAAGATGCTGAAATCATCGTGCTCGAACGCGGCCAATACCCTTCGTTCGCCAACTGCGGTTTGCCCTATTACGTCGGCGGTGAAATCCAATCACGCGACAAATTGCTAGTCGCCCCGGTCGAGATGTTGCGCAATCGACACCGCTTGGACGTCCGAGTCCGTTCCGAAGTCACCCAAATCGACCGTCAAAACAAAACGGTCCAAGTCCGCGACTTGAACTCCGGTACCGAGTACGCAGAACCCTATGACAAGTTGATCATCGCCACCGGCGCCGCACCGTTCAAACCGCCAATCCCCGGTATCGATAGCGAACTGGTCATGGGGTTGCGTGATCTGGCTGATGCTGACCGCATGCACCAGTTGGCAACTTCGGGAAAACAACGCGCCGTCATCGTCGGTGCTGGCTTCATCGGCATCGAAGTCGCCGAGAACCTGCGTCACCGCGGGATGGATGTGACGATCGTGGAGTTGGCTGACCAAATCCTGCCTCCGTGGGATCATGAAATGATCGCGCCGATGGATCACAAGCTGCGTTCCGAAGGCATCGAAATTCGCCTCTCGGATTCGGCAACGGCGTTCAAAGAAGTTGATGGCGGCTTGCAAGTCGAACTCAAATCCGGTGATACCCTGGCGGCTGATTTTGTGGTGCTGAGTGTTGGCGTACGTCCAGAAAATCGACTGGCGATCGATGCTCAAATCGAGTGCGGATCACGCGGCGGTATCGTCACCAACGAGCACATGCAGACCAACGACTCGGACGTCTACGCCGTCGGCGATGTCGTCCAGGTCGACGACTATATCACACACGAAAAAATTCAGATCCCACTCGCCGGACCGGCGAACCGACAAGGCCGCATCGCCGCCGACCATATTTTCGGCCGGTCGTCATCCTATCGTGGCACCCAAGGCACCGCGATCGTCGGCGCGTTTGGCATGTCAGCCGCGATGGTCGGTCAAAGTGAAAAGTTGCTTCGTCGTGCCGGTACGACTTTCGAAAAGGTTTACATCCATCCATCGGATCACGCTGGCTATTATCCCGGCGCTAGCCCAATGACGCTGAAGCTTTTGTTCGATCGCGAAAACGGCGCCATCTTGGGAGCTCAAGGCGTTGGCTCGAAAGGCGTCGACAAACGGATCGACGTGATCGCGATGGCCATCCAAGCCAAGCTGACCGTCGAGGATTTGGAAGAGGCCGAACTGTGTTACGCACCACAATTTGGCCATGCCAAAGACCCAATCAACATGCTGGGCTTTGTCGCATCAGGTGTCCTCCGAGGCGATCATCCGGTCACGCAAGTCGATCGATTACCTGAATCACCCGCCACTGGCGGCGAAGTCTTTTTACTGGACGTTCGCAGCGAAGCGGAAAACAGCCAGGGTCACATCCCCGGTGCTCACAACATTCCGATCGAACAACTTCGAGATCGCCTAGACGAGCTGCCCAAAGACAAACCCATCGCAGCGTACTGCCAAGTCGGTATGCGTGGTTATTTGGCGACGCGTGTGTTAATGCACCATGGTTTCGATGTGCACAATCTCAGTGGCGGCTACAAAGCCTGGTTGCTCTATCATCCGGCTTAGTCGCCACAAGGGTGTTTGACCTTGCCGGTTGTACGGCATCAGCGGCTTGTCCGTGATGTATCCTCCGGCATTCCCGTACAACACTTCCAATCGCGCCAGCCCCGACGCCGAAACCAGTCGTATCGGGAGGCCGCTGACGTGTTTTCGCCGCCTCCACCCAAGCGACCCCACCGGGCTTAAGGACGAGGCGACTCGATGCGGTTCTCATTTACCACGGCATTCATTCTTTGCGCTGCGACTGCGGCGTCGGCGCAGCAATCTGGAGAGTCGTTTTCGATTCCCGAAGTCATTGTCGAAGCGGAACGTGATCCGGAGACCTTGGATGGCGATTCCGAGGCGGCCAAGGAATCATCAGGCGACTTGTCGATCGGCGAGTTTCCATCGCTTTCATCCGAAGCGTCGCCCCTGCCCTCGCTGACTTCGCCACTGAATTCCCAGCAGCAAACAAGCAATGAATTCGCCCGCCAGTTCGGTACGCCCGCTTCACGTGGCGACGACTTGATCGGCGAAGCCACTTCGGCATCGTCTGGAGTTTATGGGCAAGTCGACTTGCAAAATCGCCCGATCAATCGACCAGGCGACGTGCTGGAATTGATCCCCGGTTTTATCGCGACCCAGCACAGTGGCACCGGCAAAGCGAATCAATACTTCGTGCGTGGCATCAACCTTGACCACGGAACCGACTTTGCCTTGCGGGTCGATGGCATCCCGATGAACCTGCCGTCGCATGGACACGGCCAAGGTTACCTTGACGTTAACTGGCTGATTCCCGAGCTGATTCAATCCGCCAACTATCGTCTCGGTCCTTACTACGCCGACATCGGTGACTTCAGCTCTGCCGGGAACGTTGACATCGAACTCGCACGCGAGTTGCCGAACGGGATCGCGAGTGCAACCATGGGTTCGTTCGATTACTACCGTACACTGATCGCGGACTCGGGCGAGTTTGCCGGCGGCACGTTGTTGTACGCGTTCGAAACGACGTTTTACAACGGCCCGTGGACCACCAAAGAAGACTTTGACAAACTGAACGGAATGCTTCGTTGGTCACACGGCAATCGTGATCACGGCGTGTCCCTGACAGTGTTTGGTTACGACAGCCAATGGACGGCGACCAACCAAGTCGCAAGTCGTGCGGTCGACGCCGGCATTGTCTCGCGGTTCGGAACCCTTGACCCAAGCGACGGCGGCAAAACCAGTCGCTACGGCATCAACGGCGAATACTGGAGTCGCAGCGAGGACGTGACGACGAAAGTGAATTCCTACGTCAGCTACTACGACATGGATTTGTTTTCCAACTTCACGTTCTTCCTCGACGACCCGGTCAACGGCGACCAAATCGAACAAGTTGACAAGCGTTGGTACACGGGCCTGAACGCCAGCCAAACGTACCACCGTGATTGCGTCGACCACACCGTCGGATTTCAATTCCGCAACGACAACGTCTACGAACTGGCACTCAATCGCACGAACTCTCGACGATTGGTTTCTCCAGTAAGAAACGACAGCGTCGACCAACAAAGCTACTCGCTCTACTACGCAAACGATGCCAAGCTGACGCCATGGCTATCCAGCCACCTCGGTCTGCGTGGTGATTTCTATCGTTTTCACAACCAGGCGAACGTCAACACTGCCGACTCCGGAACTGTCGACGACCAAGTCTTCAGCCCGAAATTTGGCTTGGTGTTTGGGCCATGGGCGGATTCGGAGATGTACCTGAATTGGGGACAAAGCTTCCATAGCAACGACACCCGTGGCGTCACGTCCTCGACCGATCCCGCAAATCCGTTGGTCAAGAGTGACGGCACAGAGATCGGCGTTCGGTCTTGGGTCACCCCAAATTGGAACTCGACGCTCGCTGTGTGGTACCTGGAAATCGATTCGGAGCTCGTGTTCGTCGGTGACGCGGGGACCACTGAAGCCGGACCGTCCAGTCATCGTGGCGGTCTGACCTGGACCAATTATCTGCAGCTGAACGACTATGTCAGCGCGGACATCGACTACTCACACGTGCGTCCGCGTTTTGCCGGTGGAGATCGAATCCCGAACGCGGTCGAGAATGTATTTACCACTGGAATCACTGCACGTGCACCGCGATCGCCTTGGTACAGCACCTTCCGCCTGCGGCACTACGGTCCCGCAGCTCTCAACGAAGACAACTCGGCACGCAGTTCGACCACCACGATTGCCAACGTTCAGCTCGGCTACCAAACGCAACGGACGAACTTTGCCGTCGACGTGTTCAACTTGTTTGATAGCCAAGACAACGACATCACGTATTTCTACGAATCGCAACCAGCCGGGCTGCCTGCCGCCGAAGACTTCCACTTCCACTCGGTCGAGCCAGCGATGGCACGTGCAAGTGTGACTTGGAAGTTTTAGAGAGCCGTGCCTGACAGATCAGTCGCCACGCAATGAGAACTTGATCGGCACGGTGATTTCGCTTGCCTGTGCAATGTCACCACTGCGTGCCGGCGAGAATTTCCACTTCTTGACCGCAGCGACAGCCTCGCGGTCAAGGCTGGGGTAGTCACTTGATGTGTCCACTTGGACGTCGATGACGACGCCACGTTCATCCAGCTTAACACGCAATAAGACGCGTCCCTCATAACCGGCGGCTCGAGCGGATTCTGGATACAGCGGCGGCGCGTTGTCCTCATGCATCTGAGGTGGCGTATCGATCTTGGCACCGCTCGCCGCCTCGTTGGGAACAATCGTCGGTGGCTGGACGGCAGGTGGAGTTACGGGCCGTAGCCGTCGCTTCTTAACGGGGCGTTTCGCAGGGATTTGCTCCATCGGTTTGGCCGGCTTGTCAAATTCAACTCGCTCGAGTTCAACTCGCTCGAGTTCAACTCGCTCGAGTTCAACTCGCTCAACGGGCGGCATTGCCGGCTGAAACGCCACTTCTGGCTGCGTGGCATCTTGCTGAAGCTGTGGCATCTCCAAAGGCGATTGCTGCGGCTTCGGCGGCTCGATCGATTCGGCATCCAAACGTGGATCTGGCTCCGTTTCCATCGGTTCGTCGATTTCTTGAAGAACCTCTTCTACCGGGGGCAACGTGACAGCCGATTCCGAACTCACGACTGGAGTGGCCGTGATCACGATCGCTGATGAGTCACCACGTTTGACATCCAGAACCCAAGGCTGATCCGGTGTCGACCAACAAGCCGCAGCCGCCAATCCACTGAGGTGCAATAACGTACTGGCGATTAACGCTGGACGCAGAAATCGAGAGCGAGCGGTAGCAGGATGATTGCAATCGCGGACGACTTCGACTTTGGGAACCGCTGTCGCAACTTGTCTGACTGGCCCAATCTTTAATCCTCCGCTGGCCGGACAGTGTTGATCCACGCCCGAGCTCTTTGCGACTGCGTCTTTGGCGACCGCGACATTAGATTCACAAGAGAAAGACAAAACGCACAGGTGGGCTGATTGGATACCGGTAGATTTCGAAGCGGTTTTCCTTCGAAGCGCTAGCAGGCGACATTCTCAGCCGCTCTGGTTCGGATGTCAAACTCTCGGACAAACTCCCATCATGTTCCACCGCCATGCACCGGGAATGGACATGGTTGGCACCAAACGCCAGCCCCAACCCCCAAAACGATCGAAAACCGCACTCCAATCGGACCAGCCGAATCGGCGGCGTCAATTCTTTAGTGGCAGATCCGCCAGCGGTGTGGCCACCAAGCCGCGCTTGCCGTAAACGGACGAACCGAAACCTCGTTTGTAGCGTGGATGCAGTATTTTCCCGGGAAATTCTACACGGCTAAAGAAATCAGGATCAGGTTTTTCGTTCTCCCGAACCCGTTGTTGAATGGACTCGCCTTTTTTGAGCCACATAAACGAGGGTGCACCGCCATTGGAAGCTCCGGTGCTCCATAACGAAGCGTTGCCCTCGCGGATGTCGACATTCGAATAGAACGGTGCGACCGTCACCGTTTGCGTTTCACGTTTTCCCATCTGCTGATAGGTAACCGACCGCGACTCCGACCGGCCCATTTCAGCTTTGATGACGATTTCCGCTTGCGACTGCACGACCCAGCCACACGCTCGCGCCGCGGCCTCCAATCCCGCCCGAGCACTTGCGTTGTGAGCGCCACAATTTGTTTCAATCGCAACTCGTGTTCCGGGTTGAAGCGTCCACAACTTCTCGCGATCAATCCGCGCGACGGTTTCGTTGACGGCGTCCCCCGGCAATTCCACCGCACCAATCACAAAGGCGCTCACATCGCGTTCTCTCAGTTCGACGCCATAACAAAACCGACCGGAGACGACTTGGGTGACGTCTTGTGAACCCTTGCCGCGAACGACTTCCGAATGATCCGGCCGGTAACTCCAAACCGGCAACTCACTCTTCAAGTCGAACAGCGTTTTGCCATCGATCAAAAGCGTCTGATCGTCCACCCAAGCCATCTTTTGTGGGAATGGTGAACCGATACCATTGGCCGTGTAGCGTTCTGGTAACGCGGCCGAACCGAGAGTCCAAATCGCGAGCTGATGGTGGGTCAAGATCGCCAGCTTTTCACCATTGGTATCGAATGCGACGGCGGACGATTTTCCGCCCTCGATTGGCAACGTTGCCAACGTCGCTCCGTCTGCCGCGGAAATCACGCGCACATCGTTGTCTTCCGGCAACGCCAAGTAGCGTTTTCCGGGACTGATCACCGGTGACGCCCCAAAAAAGGACTCCTGTTTGACTTCGTAAACCGCGGAACGTTTTGCGAAATCCCACACCACGTACTGCGAATTACCCCAGCGATGGAGTACTGCGTCACTGCCGACGAATTCGGCAAAGGGAACGCCAAGACGATCATCCTTTTGGCTTGTCCAACGCACGATCGGCTTTGCTTTTTCCGTCTTCGGGCTGGCCGACCACACGCACAACGTCGCCTCATTGTTCTCTGACTCGCCAACAGTCAAGACACGCTGTGACGCGGGATCCACCGCCATCAACATTTCGCCGTTTGCAATCGCCTGGACCTTATGGATTTTCCCATCCGCGATCGTCGCCCAGACAAGTCGACCGGGGAAGTCTTCCTTCTTATTGGAGTTGCCAGTTCCCGTAGCGGCTGCCATCCAACCCGATGCGGTTCCGATCGGATACACCGACAACAGGTTGTCCCAAAAATCGATTTTCGGAAACACCGCCCCACCCGATGGGATTGAGACCGCGATCGCTGGCGGATCAGGGGAGACGCCCGATATATCGGTTGCCGAATCCCATGCCGCGGTCGAGTTCAGTGCTGCCGTCGCAAACGTTTCGAGTTTTGGCGCTGCGATGTTTCTGAGCGGTGCACTCGCACCGATCAATTCGAGACGACGCTGATCAGCATCCGACAACTTACTGACCGGCACGGTAATTTCCGAACCTTTGTCCAAGCGATACAGCGTCACGGTGTTTTCATCTTGATCGAAGTCGACCACCGCCGCCTTGATCGAGAACGATCCGGATTGATCTTTCCAGTTGTAAACCGGCGAAATCACTTTCGCTTGCCAAGCGTAGCGCGTCTCGTGAAGCGGAAACTCGCGACGCCGCGGGTTGTTAGCGAATTCGTATTCGACAACGACTTGATTTCGCGAAACATCCATCACTTTGCCGGGTCGCCAATCGCCGAGGTAATACACCTCGATTTCCTCACCCACGCTGGGACTCAATTTGATCCCCGCTGGCATGACGCCCTGCTTTTGGGCCGAGGCTCGATCGGCCCCGACAACGAACACCAAGGACACAACCACCACGGTGCACCACCGTCCAAACCAACCGTTTGTTTCCGCCATCACAAATCAAGTTCTATTAGGGGAGCCGACTTCAACCGTTCTGCTGGACAATTGTAGCTGCTCCACCGTCACAATTCAGAGCCAACCTGATACAACAACGGCATGAACAAACCAACGCAACCTGATACCGCTGCCCTGTCGGCGGACCCGACGATCGATCGCGATACGTTGGCATCGGAATACTTTTCGCTGCTTCGCTATCCGCCCTATCCGGTTCAGGAAGAGGCGATGCTCGCCTACTTTGCCGGCGATCCGGCGCGGGGCGACCAAGGCGTCTTGATCTGTGCCCCGACTGGAACCGGCAAAACGATGATCGCCGAGTCGGCGGTGTACGAGGCACTGCGTACCGGAAAGCGGATGTACTACACCACGCCGCTGATCGCGTTGACGGATCAAAAGCTTGATGAACTTCGCGATACCGCCGTTCGCTGGGGCTTCCCAGCCGACAGCGTCGGACTGGTGACTGGCAACCGCCGCGTCAATGGTGACGCACCGGTCTTGGTTGTCGTTGCCGAGATTCTGCTTAATCGCTTGCTAAATCCTGAGCTCTTCGATTTTTCAGAAGTCACCTCCGTCGTGATGGACGAATTCCACTCGTTCAACGATCCCGAACGCGGCATCGTCTGGGAATTGACACTCGCTCTGTTACCGCCGCATGTGCGCACGATGCTGCTCAGTGCGACGGTCGGAAATGCCTATGAATTCACGTCGTGGTTGTCACGGGCTCACAACCGAAAATTACAATTGGTGACCGGCGACGAACGCAAAGTCCTCTTGCAATACGAGTGGGTCGAAGACGAAATCTTGAATGACTTCGCCGAACGGATCTCGCGCGGTGACGATGTCGAACGAAGGACGCCTTCGCTTGTGTTCTGCTTCAGCCGTTCGCAGTGCTGGACCGTCGCGGAAATGCTGAAGGGCAAAAGCCTGATCGACAAAGCCCGTCAAAGCGAGCTGGCTGATTACCTCAACGCCGCAGACCTTTCCTCGGGCGCTGGCCCGAAGCTGAAACAGATTCTGATGCGCGGCGTTGGTGTCCACCACGCCGGCGTCATGCCACGCTATCGCCGCATGGTCGAAGAACTGTTCGAACGCAAGTTGCTGGCGATGTGCGTCTGCACAGAGACCTTGGCCGCAGGGATCAACTTGCCCGCGCGAAGCGTGGTGCTGCCCAGCCTGATGAAAGGACCACGCGATAAGAAACGCTTGGTCGACACCGCTTCCGCACAACAGATCTTCGGTCGCGCCGGTCGCCCTCAATACGACGATCGTGGCTATGTCTATGCGCTCGCGCACGAAGACGATGTGAAGCTGCACAAATGGCGTGAAAAGTTCGACTCAATCCCCGAAGACACCAAAGACCCAGGGCTGCTGAAAGCGAAGAAACAGCTCAAGAAAAAGATGCCCAAGAAGCGTGCGGGCGAAACGTACTGGACCGAACAGCAATTCTTGTCGCTGCAACAAGCCAAATCGGCCGACCTCTCCAGTCGGGGGCATCTGCCTTGGCGATTGCTGGCCTACATGCTGGGCAAGTCGCCTTCGGTGCAGCCGCTGCGTGACTTGGTCGGTCGACGTCTGATGACACCAAAGAAGATCGAAGAGGCACAGCGTGGGCTGAATCAAATGCTCGTCACGCTTTGGCAATCCGGCTATGTAATCCCCTCACCGCTGCCCGAACCCAAGCAAAGCGACTCACCGGCGAGTTCGCCTACCGGGCCAACCGCCAAGCAAACCAAAAATATCCCTGCGGCTAAACCAGCCGAGCCCCAACCGACGGGAGGACTATTCGGGGATCTGCTGGATCAGATGCGCAGCGATTCCGACGAAACCGAAGCCGTCGAAGAAAGCTCGGTAGAAGAAACACCAAAGGAACCAGAGCCAAAGGTGCCGCTAATCTCCGTCAAATCGTTTGACCTGGATAACTACCACCCTCTCGAAGCGACACCGACGGAGAAGCTTGATCGCTTGGTCCACTTGCGAAGTATCAATCCGATCTATGGCGTCTACATGGCAGACCTGCTGGCCAAGGCTGACGACGAAGAACGGATCGCGACACTGGAAAGCGTTCTGGAAGTCCCCGGCACAGTCGCCCGCTACACGCGGATGCCGAAACTAGAAGACATGCCGCCCGGCAAACTGGCGACCGAGTACCTGGACGCCGAGCTTTTGACGCGCGGGATTGTTACGGCAGAGGAACTGGGCGCGGCCAGTCAAGACGAAGAAGAAGAAATCCGCGATCGTGGATTCGGTCGAGTGATGTTCGACGAACCCAAAGTCTGGCCGTTGACGATCGGCGAGAAAATCTATCGCCTGTTCCAAAACGACTTCCCACGCGTCGACAACGTTCGCATCCGCCCCGTTTGGATTGTCGGCGAACTGCTGAACTACGATTTACAATTTGACAAGTTCATCACCACCAAGAAACTGCAGAAGGAAGAAGGCATCCTGCTGCGACACTGCTTACGGATGATCTTGTTTCTCGACGAGATGGCAAACGTGCCACCGGAGGACACGACGGTCGAGACCTGGGAAGACTGGATGGATGACTTGGCCGAAAAGTTGACCGAGGCGTGCCGCCAAGCCGATCCCCAAACCACCGACGAAGTCCTTTCGGAAGACGCCGGTGATGATGACTTGGTCGCAAGCGGTCGCCGCCCGTCGAATTAAGCCCCGACGAACTAAGCTTCGGACGGGTGCACGTATGGCTTGCGATACTGTCGTTTCAGTTTCGCCGTCGCTTCGTCGTCCCCGATCACGGTGTGAGTTTCAGGGTCAAAGTTCAGCGTGCGGCCTTCCAAGTCCATCGAAACGTTGGCCAGCACACACGAGGCACTGGAAATGTGACCTTGTTCAATGTCTGCGACCGGCTTGGATCGCTCGTCGATCGCTTTCAAAAAGTCCTTCATGTGCCCGCGAATCGCCGACGCGACATGTAGCTCCAACGCCCAATCACGTTGGTCCGTTTTGTCCGTTGGGTACTTGTCCAATTCGATCACGGTTTTGCCGGTCAGCTTTTCACCGCGACTGTGCGGCGTGAACTCGTACTTATGGACGTCCAGCTTCAGTGTCCCACGATCGCCATAGATCACACCGGCCCATGGCCACTCTGGATCGGGTGCATGACCCCAACTGCGATGAATCCAATTGATATCCAGCTCGTCGAATTCGTAGCGGGCCGTTTGGGTATCACTGATATTCGCTTTCGATTGATGGTCGACATAGATCCCTCCGTTGCTGCTGACTCGCGTTGGCCAGCCCAAACCTAACTGCCATCGGACCATGTCCAACATGTGAACGCACATGTCACCGACGATGCCGTTGCCATATTCCATGAAGGCACGCCAGCTTCGTGGGTGCACCATTTCGTTGTAGGGACGCATCGGTGCGGGACCGGTCCAAGCTTCGTAATCCAGGTTTGCCGGTGGAGTGGTGTCCGGCGGATTTTGCTTGGCACGCATGTGGTAGTAACAGCAGATATCCGCATACGAAACATTGCCTAACAGTCCTGCATCGACCACACGCTCTTTCGCTTCCATGAGGTGCGGTGTACTGCGTCGCTGCGTGCCGACCTGGACGACGCGGCCGGTCTTTCGCGCCGCGTCCAACATCGCCTTGCTTTCCAGAACATCGCAAGCGGTCGGCTTCTGAACCCAAACATCCGCGCCGGCATTCACAGCCGCAATCATCGGCAACGCGTGCCAGTGGTCCGGGGTGTCAACCAAGACGATGTCGAGACCTTTTTCGGCCAGCATGTCGGTGTAGCTGGCGTAGGTCCGGGGACGTTTTTTCGAGGCCTGGCGGGTGGCGATCAGGTCCGCACATTCGTCCAGCATTTTGGAGTCGACATCGCACAGCGAGACAACTTCAACAGGCTCGACGTTCAATAATTGCAAGAGGTCCGATTTGCCGTACCAGCCACAACCGATCAAACCGACGCGACGGGGACGATCATCGGTGGCAGCGTACGCTTTGGTAGCGACCGAAGCGGCGGTCGCGGCAAGAGCCGAACCGGCTAGGAATTTTCGACGATCCATTCTGAAAAGCCTTTCGTTGGGAGTGCAAACACGGACGAGTCACACGCATTATCGTGACCGGCCAAGCATGTCGCAACCAAACACTGCCAACGCAAACTTTCATTAACAGCGAACCGACGAAGAAACTCAATCGAAGTCGACATCCAAGATCACGCCTCGCGGTCCGGCGTTCAGAATCAAGCTGGGACCGATCTCGTCGCGTTTCTCCCAGTCGTCGTGAATGTGCCCGCAAACGACTAGTCGCGGCTGCTTCTCCGCCACGCACTCGCGAATCGATTGGCTGCCGCGAACACGACCACTGCTGTCGCAGTCAACGGTATCGATCGGCGGCGAATGCACCACCAACACACCCGACGTTGGACAATCGGCCAACAGCTTTGTCGCTTGCTCTTCATCGAAGTCATACGACCAAGCGCCGAATGGCGTGACTGGGATACCGCCGCCGACGCCCCAAAAATCAATACCCAATAGGCTGCATCCGGTTCCGTGCAGCACCGTCGCTGTCGTCCAGATCTTCGCCGCGTCACGAAGCTCCGCGAACGTTTCTCCGTTTCCAGGCACCAATACTGCTGGCTTTTCGATCGATTTCAGCACCGACAGCGTGTCATTCAACCCGGCATGTCGGTTGGCGAAATCCCCGGCGCCGATCACCATGTCAACCTGCTCGGAAAGCTCGACCAATCGCTCGGCCGCATCCACACTGCGGTGCAAATCGCTGAAACAAAGAAACTTCATCGGGCGTACTCTGGGTCCCTGCGGGCAGGCAATCGTTGATATTGTGACAAGATGGTCGTGACAGAACGTCTGATTCTAGCAAGCTCGCTTACATTCCGATGGCGATCAAATATTCTTGCCGACCGTTCGCTTCTTCGACGCCGGTTCTAAGGTACATGCGTTTGCCAATCACCACCGGCGAAGCAAAAATTGAATCGCCAGTTTGGATTTCTGAAATCAGATCGAAACGATCTGGAACCGCGTCGATGATAAACACCTCGCCGCGTTCGGACGCCACGATTAAATGCCCATCGGCATACAGCGGTGAAGCACTGATTCCGCCGCCAAAGAGACGGCGTTTCCACATCTCGGTTCCGTCCTGTGTTCGCCAGCAATACGCTACACCGTTATCTGCCACACCGAAGACATAATTCTTGATCGCCAGCAGCGATTGTTCGTAGCACTTCACGCGGTTGGTCCACAACTGCTGATGCCGCCCCGCGGCGGAAACACACCAAGTCCCGGAAACAGGGTTCCCGCCGCTAACCAACACGCTGCGGTTATCCCATACCACCGTTCCGCAGATCGCTTCGGTTGCACTCTCCACGCTCCAAATCTCTTTGCCTGTCGATGGGTCATAACTCACGAATTTATCTGCCCCGGCAATCAACATCTGTTGCTGGCCGGCGATTTCGGTGATCGCCACGGAAGCAAAATTCAGATTCTCTGGCCGCTGAATTTTCCAAACCTGTTTGCCCGTTTCACGATCCAATGCATAGATTCCGCTATCCGCGCCGTCATACTCGGCCGCAATGATTAACAACTCGTCAAACATCACCGGGCTGGCGCCGTATCCAAATTGGAAAACGCTCGGCGCGAAGTTGCAAACTTTCTTTTGCCATGCCTTTCGCCCATCCGGGTACAACGCGGTGACAACGATTGCATCCGCAGTATGGAACGATGCAAAAAGCAGCTTTCCGTCGTACGCCATCGTTGGCGACGCATACGAGTTGTTCGGATGAATTCGCTCTGGCAACGTCCCTCGATGCAACACATAGGTGTCGAGGACGTGCCCGCTATCGACGTCAATTTTAACGACCGACTGTGTCTGTTTCGCTTCGTCCGCTGTGGTCAAAAAAATTCCGACCGGCGTGACGATCGGTGTCGAGTGTCCACGGCCTGGGATCTTGGTCTTCCAAGCGATGTTTTCGCCGGTTTGAAAGTTCCACTGGGTTGGCAGCGTCACATCGTCCGCGGCATGATTGTCCATCGCCGCACCACGCCACTGTGGCCAAACGCTTGTGTCCTGTGCAATCAACGTTTGACTAGCAAACGCAATTGGAAGCAGCAGCAGCGCCGCGGCGAAGACAGGCAGGCGTCCGAACGAAACAATCCAAGTCAAAGCGTTTGAATAAATCACGAGCGAAGGTGGTTCGGCGGGTGAATTGGAAACGTGAGTAGCAGTAGACCTGCTACATTGTCGGCCACATCATCCATTTACACAAGCAAGGCAAACTTTCAGATGCGTGCAGGAATCGTCGGCGTCGGTTTTATGGGGTGGATCCACTACCTGGCTTACCAAAAGAGCCAACACGCCGACTTGGTCGCATTCTGCAGTCGTGATGCCGGAAAGCGATCGGGCGATTGGCGGGGCATCCAGGGAAACTTTGGCCCCCCCGGAGAACAGATCGACGTCTCCTCCATGAACGTTTACGAATCGCTGGACGCGATGCTAAAAGACGAAACGATCGATCTGATCGACATCTGTTTGCCCCCGGCACTGCACGCCGAAGCGATCGAAAAATCAATTGCGGCTGGCAAAAAGGTGCTCTGCGAGAAACCGCTGTCACTGACCGCCAGCGATGCAATGCGTTTGGCCAGCCTGGGAAATCCCGGTGACGTCATGGTCGCACACGTCCTTCCCTTTATGCCGGAATTCGGAATCCTGGTCGATGCGAAAGTCGACGGGCGTTTCGGTAAGCCGATCGCCGGACGCTTCAAACGAACAATCTCGCCGCCCGATTGGATTCCCGATTTTTATCAACTCGATTCTGTCGGCGGACCGTTGATCGATTTGCACGTCCATGACGCGCACCTGATCCGTGTTTTGTTTGGGATGCCCAAATCACTCGAGACCGCTTGTCAGCGCCACAACGGGGTCGCCAAACTCTATGAAACGGTATTCCGCTTCGAGGAAGGCTATCCGGTATCCGCCGGTGGTGGCGTCATCGATTCGCCGGCCCGTGGATTCACCCACGGCTATGAAGTCTCGTTCGAAAACGCCACCTTGCAGTTCGAGTTCGCCGCTTACGCTGACGGGACCACCGCAACGATTCCGCTGGTGATCCTGCATCGTGACGGCACCGTCGAGCGTCCCGACTTTGGCGACGTCGACCAAATCGATAGCTTTGTCAGCGAAATCGATGCCGCTGCCAAAGCGGTTGCTACCGGCGAAGTGTCACCACTGTTGGATGGCAGACTTGCTGCTGACGCGATTCAGATCTGCGAATGGCAAAACGCCTAGTCCGATCGAAACTGCAACGAAACAACCACCGCGCGGTGATCGACGCGCGGTGGGAAGCGGACGACAGCTGATTCAACGGCCCCGTACTACCTGTTCGTCCTACCGCGTGTAACCAACAACTACTCGCAGCAACCCGCCTTTCAGTTGAGAGATTGACACGAACAGACTACGAGGAAGCATTGTTTGCGGTCACCACCAATCCAGTGACTTCACGCCCGCGCTCCATCCGCAGTTTCGCCTGCGTCACAGAAACGGGTTGCCACCCCGCCGCTTGTAAAGCTTCGTTGACAAAGCGTTCGCTATGTTGGTAGCGGCCGTTGGGCAACAATCGGTAGCTGACGGTCTCGTCAATTTGTTCGTCCTCGTGCATCGGCGACAGCTTTTCGGCCGTAAAGACCAGCGTTGCGTTCTTTGCCGTGCATTGGTTGGCGACCGAGAGCACTTCAGTGAGATCGCCGAAATAACACAAGGTGTCACCGAAGACGACCAAATCAAATTGCTCATCCAATGATGTCAAGACAGCGGTCAATTCGCCTTCGATCAACTGGTCGTAACGCTGTGTTTGGTCAGCCAAACGCAACATGTCTGGTGACAAGTCGATTCCCGAAAGTGACTTGGCAAACGGACGCAAAATTGGCGAACACAATCCTGTCCCACACCCCGCGTCGAGCACGTTCAGATTGCCGTCACTTGGCAACTCCATTTGCTTGATCGCTTCGGCAACCAAGTCAGGAACGCTGTATCCGATCCGATGCAATTGGTTTTCATAAGACGCTGCGAAGGTGTCATCGAACGTATTGAGCACATAGTCGTCGTCGCAGCGAACCGGAACCTGCTCTCCGGTAATCCCTGCGATCATGTGACGCGGGATCGGGTTGCTGGGGTCTTGTTCCAGCCAGTCTTTCCAGACACGCAGTGCTGAATCGTAGTCGGTCAGTCCGGCGTGCGTTCGGCCCAGGTTGTCGCGTGCGGAGTCAAAGTCTGGATCAAGCTCGATCGCCTTCTGGTAGGCCTCGATCGCTTCGCGGTACTCACCGATTTCTTCCAGCACATTGGCTAGATTAAAGTGCACGATCGCTTCGTCTGGAAAATCCGTTGCCGTTTTGCGAAGGACTTCAGCGGCTTCGTCCGTGCGCTGAAGATTGACCAAACAGTTTCCAAGGTTGTTGCGGGCTTCCAGCATTTCGGGCTTCAGCTCGATCGCCGCTTGGTAAGCGGTGACGGCAGCTTCGACCTGATGAAGCTGACTTCGGGCGCGGCCCAAGTTGTACTGATAAGTCGCCGAGTCAGATTTGTGATCGACGGCTTTTTGAAAGCTGTCGGCAGCTGCGGCGATGTCGTCCCGTTGCGCCAGAGAAATTCCTTTGACGTACCAAGCGTGTGCGTGGTTGGGGGCTTGCACCAATAGATCATCACAAACCTGCTCCGCCAATTCAGGCTGATTGTCACGCAATGCGTTGAACGCTTCTGCGAGCGGCGATACGTCGTCGGTCATAGTCGTCTCGTCGGTCAGATTTTCAGGTCCCACGACTTCATTTCGTCAGTCGCTTGATGGTTGGTCATATCGAACTGCAGGCAGGACAGCGTCACGTTGCCTTTTCGCAATTCGGTGACGTCCGTTTGTTCTTTTGGCGGCTCGTCTGGCTCTTGCCATAGTGCCCAGTAGTAATCGCGGCCGGCGGGGTCCTGCCGTTTTTCGTAGCGATTTCCGTACTGTGCCAACCCCATGGGGACGATCGAGAGCTCGGTTGCCGATTCGGTCGCCTTGGTGGGGATGTTTAGGTTAAAGAGTTTTCCTTTGGAGTTGGGTGATTTGACCAAACCGCTGATCACATTTTTCGCGATCACAGCCGCGGCCTGATAGTCCGCATCGGGGTCATACTCCAACGAAACGGCGACACTGGTGGTGCCAAAGAACGCGCCTTCGATCGCGGCTGCCACGGTCCCGCTGTAAAGAACGTTGATACCGGCGTTCAAACCGTTATTGATGCCGCTGACGACCAAGTCGACGGGATCGTCACGCAGCAGTTCGGCGATGGCCAATTTGACACAATCGGCAGGGCTTCCCTCGACCGCCCAGGCCCAGTGGCGGCCGTCGCGATGAATCGACTTTCTGACCAACGGCGTCAGATAGGTAATCGAATGCCCGACACCAGATTGCTCGGTCGCTGGGGCGATCACGATGACTTCGCCAAGGTGCCGCAATTGTTGCTCGAGGGCGGCCAGGCCTGGGGCATGCACCCCGTCGTCGTTGGACAATAGAATACGCATTTCGTCTCGGCAAACTCAGGCAGATGGAAACTGGGACGGGAACAAGGGCTGCCCGATTGTCACGATTGCCAGTTCAATGAAAAGGACGGCGGGCAGGGATTCTGGCAGGGATTTATGACTGCCTGACCTCGACAGCGATACCCGACGGTGCGGACGACATTCGCCCCGACCCAACGGCGGATCAGGCTTCCGCGACAGAATCCTGGGCGTTTATCCCCTTGGGTAATTTCGAAGCATTTTCTACACTTCGTGTTTGGCATTGACGATGCCGCTCCGGTTTCCTCAACCCCACCTGACGCCCGCATGAGTGTTTCGGACGCCCAAGAGAACACCGCGAATACGACCAGCTCGGCACTGACTGACCAGCGAATTGTTGTTCTTGATTTCGGTTCACAGTACGCACAGCTGATCGCTCGCCGCGTGCGAGAGCAAAATGTGTACTGCCAAATCCTGCGACACGATTTGCCCGCCGAACGAATCGCCGAGTTGGCGCCCAAAGGCATCATCTTGTCCGGTGGCCCGTCGAGCGTTTACCAAGACGGCGCGCCGCAGTGTGACCCGGAGCTGTTCAATCTGGGGATTCCGGTACTCGGCATTTGCTACGGAATGCAGCTCGCCTGCAAAGCTCTGGGCGGCCAAGTCGACAGCACGACGACCCGGGAGTACGGTCACGCCAAATGCGAGATTGTCGAAGACAGCACACTGTTCGAAGACCTGCCCAGCGAAATCGATGTCTGGATGAGCCACGGCGACCAGGTATCGTCGATCAGTGAATCGTTCTCGCCACTCGCCAAGACCAGCACCTGCCCTTACGCGGCGATCGTTCACAAGGACCTGCCCGTCTACGGGATGCAGTTCCACCCAGAAGTCACGCACACCCCACTGGGCGGAAAGGTTCTCGCTAACTTTGTGCTTGGCATTTGTGGTTGCGAAGCGAACTGGTACCTAAGCGACTTCGCTGACATGACGATCAAGGCGATCCGCGAGCAGGTCGGTGACCGTCGCGTGATCTGCGGCTTGAGTGGTGGTGTCGATTCCTCCGTCGTCGCGGCCCTGCTGTACAAGGCAATCGGCAGCCAGCTGACTTGCATCCTGATCGACAACGGACTGCTTCGCAAAAACGAGCAGACGCTGGTCATCGACGAGTTCTCCAATCACTTCAAAACCGACCTGCACGTCGTCAACGCGGAAGACCGGTTCTTGGCATCTTTGGCCGGGATCACCGAACCGCAGGAAAAGCGTCGCCGCATCGGACACGATTTCATCGAGTGCTTCAAAGCCGAAGCAGAGCAAATCGAAAACGCCCACTTCCTGGCACAAGGCACTCTGTATCCCGATGTGATCGAAAGCGGAGCGGATCCCGATGGGCCTGCCGCCACGATCAAGTTGCACCACAACGTCGGTGGTCTGCCCGAAGAACTCGGCTTCGAGTTGATCGAGCCCTTGCGAGACTTGTTCAAAGACGAAGTCCGCCGCTTGGGATTGGAACTCGGATTACCCGAAAAATTGGTTTGGCGGCATCCGTTCCCCGGCCCCGGCTTGGCCGTGCGATGCCTGGGCGAAGTCACTCGCGACAAGCTGATTGTCTTGCGAGCGGCCGACGCAATTGTGATCGAGGAAATCGAAGCCGCCGGCCTTTACCGCGAAACCAGCCAGACGTTTGTGGTGCTGTTGCCAGTACAAAGCGTCGGCGTGATGGGCGATGCTCGGACGTATGACAACGCGGTCGCGATCCGCAGCGTCAATACGGACGACTTCATGACGGCCGACTGGAGTCGATTGCCGTATGATTTGCTGGCCCGAATGAGCACACGGATTATCAACGAAGTCAAAGGCGTCAATCGTGTCTGCTACGACATTAGCAGCAAACCGCCAGCGACAATCGAATGGGAATAGGATTGGAATGTCTCGACAATACATCTATCAGATCGAAGGCCTGACCAAAAAGCACGGACAAAAGACCGTGCTCGATGATGTGCATTTGGCGTTCTACCCCGGCGCCAAAATCGGCGTCCTGGGACCCAACGGTGCCGGTAAGTCGACCTTGATGCGAATCATGGCCGGCCACGACACCGAATACGACGGATCGGCAAAACTGACCAAAGGCTTCACCGTCGGTTACCTGGAACAGGAACCGCCACTGGATGAAACCAAGACGGTTTTCGAGAACGTGCAAACCGCCGTCGCGGAACGCCGAGCGATCGTCGATCGCTTCAACGAAATCAGCATGTTGCTCGGTGAAGTCACCGACGACAAAGAGATGCAAAAACTGTGCGACGAGATGGCGACCTTGCAGGACACCATCGACACGTACAACCTGTGGGAACTGGATCGCCAAGTCGAAATGTCGATGGCGGTCATGAACTTGCCCCCCGGCGATGCCGACGTCACCAAGCTTTCCGGTGGTGAGCGACGCCGCGTCGCACTATGCCAATTGCTGATCCGCCAGCCCGACTTGCTGCTGCTTGACGAACCGACCAACCACTTGGATGCCGAATCGGTCTCCTGGTTGGAACAACACCTCCACAAGTATCCCGGTACCGTTGTCGCGGTGACACACGACCGATACTTCCTGGACAACGTCGCGAGCTGGATTTTGGAAATCGACCGCGGCCGTGGACTGCCATTCGAAGGCAACTACACCGCTTGGTTGGAAGCTCGCCAAAAGCGGATGTCTTTGGAACAACGCCAAGCGAAAGCTCGCGAACGCACCTTGAATCGCGAACTGGAATGGATCCGCATGAGCCCCAAGGCTCGCCAAGCGAAAAGCAAAGCGCGGATCAAAGCCTACGAAGATTTGGCATCACAGAAATTCGAGGATCGTCCAGACGAGTTGGAAATCCAAATCCCGTCGAACCGGCATTTGGGTGACCTCGTCATCGACGCGAAAAACATCAGCAAAGCGTTCGGTGACAAAGTCCTTGTCAAAGACCTGTCGTTCCGTTTGCCAGCCGGTGGAATTGTCGGCGTGATCGGCCCCAACGGTGCTGGCAAGACGACGTTGTTCAAGATGTTTACCGGTCAAGAGCCGCCGGATTCGGGCGAGTTCAAGATCGGCGAAACTGTCGACTTGGGCTATGTCGATCAAAGCCGTGATTCGCTCAACGACGATAGCACGGTGTTTGAAGAGATCAGCGGCGGACACGAAACGATCGACCTGGGCGGACGCAGCGTCAACGCACGCGCCTATGTCTCGCGGTTCAACTTTCGTGGGCCCGACCAAGAGAAAAAGGTTGGCAAGCTGTCTGGTGGTGAACGCAACCGCGTCCACTTGGCAAAGCTGCTTCGCCGTGGCTGCAACGTTCTGCTGCTTGACGAACCGACCAACGACCTTGACGTCGATACGCTGCGAGCACTCGAAGAAGCGATCATGCACTTTGCCGGTTGCGTGGTGGTGACATCCCACGACCGCTGGTTCCTGGACCGTCTCGCGACGCATATTTTGGCGTTCGAGGGCGACGGAAAAGTGACTTGGTGTGAAGGCAACTTCGAGGTCTACGACCGCAATCTTCGTGAACGACTTGGGGAAGACCCCGATACCGTTCGCCAAGCCAAATACAAAAGCATCCATGCCGGCTAAGCCGTTTTGGACGCCAGTCGCCGGATGAACCGGCGCAACAAATCATCGCCGGTCCATCCGGCGATCATAGGCTTCAAGCTGAAGTCATCGTCACTGCAGGAGCGGTGATGATTCGTTACTCGCATCAACTTTCGGAAACATGACGATTCTTCGCGTAGGAACCAACGAAAAGTACTCCAACAACTGGGACGACATCTTCGGGGGCAGCAAGAAAAAAGCCACCAAGAAGAAAACGACCAAAAAGGCAGCGAAGAAAAAAGCTTCCAAGAAGGTGACCGCTAAAAAGGTGACCAAGAAGGCGGCGAAGAAAAAAGCCACCAAGAAGAAGAAAGCAAAGAAATAGTCTGCGGTTGCAGACCTCCCTCCCCTGGCGTCCACCTCCCCCAATGACGCCTTGCGTGAATCGGACGCGGTCATATGCCCACCAACACGTGGGCCATTTATCCTGCGGTGCGCCCGCACTCGGATCTTGAACGCGTCATTCATGCCGCTATCAGCTTTGTCGTCCAATCACGGTTCGGCTTGGCTGCCGGCGTATACGACAACCGTGCCATGCGTGGATTCAGTTCTGTTTGAACACAGCTCTGTTTCAAGACGGTGCAAAAATCGATCGCCCTCCTTGAACTGACGGGCAAAACCCTTTGCAATGGATGCAATCTGAGTTTGCCGAGATCGCGATCCGACCCTTCGCCACGCTATTTCGGTTTGTCGTTCCAACGTCGACACGCTCCGTCGACGGAGCCAGGGCATACCACGACGATTGTCGCCTTACCTGGGCGCAATCAAACTTTCGCGGCTGAACATACTCTCTCGGTTACAGTTTTCCACCATGTCAATTGTTCCCCCACCAGAGTCGCTCGACGATTCGCTACGGCGGCTAGCGGGATACTTGAATTTTTCAGGTGGAAGTCGCGACCCATCCATCGCCAGCCTTTGGAACGATGCGTATCAACACGCCAGCCAAGGGAACCCGCTAACCGGGACGCCCGCGTGGCTGGTGCTACACAACTGGATCGAGCACACGCTGGCGAACCTTGCATCCGGTGCCGCAGGCTTCGCCGACACGACCCAAGCGTCCGACGTCTCGAAGCTACTGCTCAGCAAGTTGCTGCCGGCATACATGGATTACCACCGGGACTTGTTGTTTCATCAAGAACCCGAAGTCCTGTTCAATGGATTCTTCTTCGCTCGCGCATCGGAAATCTTGCTGCGACTTTACAGCAACCATCGCAGCGAACAGAGCGACGGCGAATCGGTCTTGGATACCGATGTCGGCGTGGAAATGGTCAACCAAGCGATCTTGGAACTCAATGACTACGTCGGTTACCGACCGGTTGCGGTCTTAGAGAACCGCCGCTGCCAGCCCTACGAAAACGAATTCGTCCGCCCAATCCCGCTGTATGTCAAAGGCGCGGGAGTGTCGGCCGGTCCGTACTTCGATTTGATCACCTGCACCGTTGAGATCCTGAACGGCACCGATCCGTCGATCTTACGCGCCGCATCGTTCGAATTCGAGCAGCTCGCCGAACTGTCTCTCGACCCGCGAGCTTACGATTTCGATCACCCGGTCAACCGACGGCCCAATTATCACTTCGGCGGCTGGGACGAACGCAGCGTCACCCAAGACGGCTACTACAACCGCTTCGTACTGCGGCAAGTCACGCTGGATTCCTTGCTCGCACGTGTCACCGATTTCGACTTGGTTTCACGCCAGGGACACAACCGGGACGAATTGCTCATCGAAGCGGCAACGGTATTGGCCGGAACGATTTTGATGGCCAGCGGAATCAGCGGCTGGGGCCCAGGTGCTTATTCCAGCGATGTCACGCTAAGCACACTGATGAAACCGATCGCTGAATACCGCGACGAGTTTTATTTGGACCGTTTGCAGCGACTGACCGGTGACCATCATGAACGCTTGAATGAAGAACAAACCGTCCGGCGGCAACCATTCGGTGCGGCGCGTCAGCACTTGAATGCTGCGCTCGCCGAAAGGCGTGCCGCACAAGTCCAGCACGTTCAACTCGCACGCCTGTATGCGCGGATGGGGTACCCCGACGCGGCGACACGACAGATCGACGTGGTTCCCGCCGCGTCGGCACGAATGATCTGTCGCATCGATTGTGAAATCACCTTGGGCTTGCGAGCCCTGCGCTCCGGAAAACTGGATGTCGCCCTGGAGGTCGCTCCGCGGGTCTATGACTTGATCATGCGGGCGATTAAATGCGGCGCGCTTGCAGACCCCTGGGACTTGATCGGGTTTGCAGGACAGTTCAGCTTGCACCCCAGTCCCGATTGCAGCGTTCACGACTCGCGTGTCGACGACTTGCTGTATCTGATCGATCAGCTGTTCAGTTACATGGCAAAGGTATGGAGCGAGTCAGCCGCCCGCAACGACATGGCTTGTTTCGAAGCTGTCAGCAATCTCTATCGCGACGTCGCACAGTGGTGGCGTGCCTTCGGCGCCCACACGGTCGAATCGCTGGAAGCAGCCGATCCGCTTGAATCCTATGACAGCGCCAAAATGGTCGCCCGAGCGCTTCGCATTTGGCACGAGGGTGGCGCCGCGGCCGGCGATGTCAAGTTCTGGGCGCCTCACGCAGATTTCTTCGACTCGCCACGCGCCTATTCGCTGGTCGTAACTGCACTGCTTGAACGCAACGACTTTCTGCCTTCGATGGCTTTGCTGATTCACTGGCTTGGCAATGCCGGCGAAATCGGACTCCGCCAAGGCGGTAATTCGCTGCCACGCCTGGCTGAACGATGGCTGATGAAGCTTCGTGGATCGGGCGATGACCTGTCCACGGGTGACCTGGCGCCGTCAACGGTGAAGCCGGATCAGGTCTGGCCGTTGGCACGTAAATGTTTTGACTACTTGCAAGCGAACGCAGAGGATTTCTATCACGCGCCGCGATTTTCATTGGTCGACCAACCGGAAACGCCGCGTGACTGGGATCGCGAATTAGCTGGCGAAGGCGATGACGACGGCGGTGTTTTTGATGCCGCCTATGAAGACGTCACTTACCGAGACACTACCGATGACGGTGTCGAAGGGTCGATCTATGAATCCGGTACCGACGTCGGAAGTCATGGTGAGTTAGAGTCTGAATGGAAGCGTCTCGTCGACCGCCTGGCGTTCCTACAGTCCCTTGCCAGAATGTGGGCCGTCGCCGCTGACATCGTGATCACCGACGAAGTCGACAACGACGGCGATCGGGCAAAAGATCAACTTGAAGCACTACGCGAATGGGCGATGTGCGCCAAGCAAAATCGCATTGGATTGCTCGAGTTGCTTGATGCCGTTCGCGCATACAAAATTGCGACTGCGGGCAGCGATCGTGATTCGATGCGTGACTATGACCGCAGTCGTGTGCTGCGTGATTCGTTGATGGAACGGATCATTGGGACGGCTGTCGAAATGAGCGACGCCCGACGATTGATCTGTGGCGCGATCATCGCGCATGTGGATCGTCATGAAGTCTTGCACGACCAAAAATCAACCGGCCAGCAAGGGACGGTCGAAGCCGGGTTGGAAGAGATGTCTGCCGACGATGTGCAAGCGGTTCGCTTGTACGCGTCATTGATTTCAGGGAACAAGGCAATGACACGCCAACTGTTTCCCGAATACATCGACGCGATCAGCCGCGAAGACCTGCTCTACATTCCGCTTTCGCGCGGTGGTGACCCCGTCAAAATCTTTGTCGCGCGATTGCGACAAAGAGTCCTTCGCCACCTGATGCACTGGTTGCCGCGACGAGGGTTGATCAGCGAAGCGTGTCGATTGATCGAAATTTCGCGGCTGATGGAACAGCAAAACAGTGTCGGGATTGGTGCCGTCACCGAGTTTGACAGCCTTTTTTGTGACGGCTTCCGTGCGATTGTCGAATCGGTGGTTGCGGCCGTTCGTGGTGAATTCAACGAACTCCACGATCACAGCGATACCGGAGCGAACATTGCCAAAGACGAAGACTTGGCAGGCAACGTTCTGATTCCGTTGATCGAGCGACTTACCGAAACCATGCTCGGTTCCTGGCTCGCACACAGCCAGACCCTGCGACTGTCACCGCTGGAAACCGTTGCAGACCGAGGACAATGGGAACGCTTGGTCAATTTCATTCGCCGATACGGTGACCCGATCTTCACGCAGGTTTTCCTGCAACTGGGACATGTTCGCGCAATCTTGCACCAGGGTGTTGCGGATTGGTTGCAGCGTGTGATCGAAGAAGACGAGGCTCAGATTTCAGACATGCACTTGTTCCAAGATCTGAGCAGCGGCGAGTTGCGAATGGAACAAGCGGAACGCTGGATCACGCTCGTTTATGAATCGCTGATCGATCACCATTCTGAATACCAGGACTACAACAGCACCACAACGCAAAGCGACCGTGGCGATCTGGTTTATATGTTCTTGGATTTCTTGCGACTGCGGGCAAGTTACGAACGGATCGCATGGAACTTGAAACCCGTCATGTGGGCACATGAAGTGCTTGTCGGCGAAGGCCTGGAAGATGCCGCGATGATGTGGCGAAGAAGCTTGAGTGAGCGAATCGGTGCCGAAGCTGACAAGTTTGTCGATCGACTGCGCAGGATGCAAAAGAACTACTCCATGCGAATGCCGACCGTGGCGGATCGCATCTTGGAACGTTTTGTCCAACCGATGACAATCGCGCGAATGCGGGCATTGGTGTTGCCGGCGATGCAAGACGCGGAGGCGGGGACGAACATTGCACGCTTCGAACTACTTGAGGCAGAGGCGGAACTGCTATCGCGAACTCCTACCGGCGCGGGGCTGGATGTGCCAACTTGGTTGGCCGCGTTGGAAGAAGAGGTCGACCGATTGGCAA
Source organism: Rhodopirellula sp. MGV (assembly GCF_002251265.1). Lineage (NCBI taxonomy): Bacteria > Pseudomonadati > Planctomycetota > Planctomycetia > Pirellulales > Pirellulaceae > Rhodopirellula > Rhodopirellula sp. MGV. Next base: position 35,436 of record NZ_NPDI01000025.1, read on the forward strand.
AGCGTAACGCTAGCAGCGAAATCGACCCGGAAGCATTGATGACGATTCCGATGGACCCGTTAAGCCTCAAAGAGTTGGATGAGCAACTTGACATTGCCCAATCCCAAGGCCGCGGGCTTCCTCACATGCGGTCGAAGAAGGAATAACGCCACACTGGCATGCTTTAACGGGCTGCATTCTGTTATCATCAGGCTTTAACGCTTTCTCACCGTCAGCCCTCCCGCCTCTGCCATGATACACAGCCCCGTCCATTTAGCCGTCGACCTTGGTGCCAGCAGCGGACGTGTGATAGCGGGTTGGTTGGACGACGGCGCACTGACGCTGGAAGAGGTCCATCGCTTCGTCAACGAACCGGTCCTGATGCAGGACTCATTGCAATGGAACGTGCACGCACTATGGGCGGAGATTCTCGAAGGGCTCCGCAAAGCAGCGATCAAGTACGACGTCGTCCGATCGGTGGGCGTTGATACCTGGGGGGTCGACTATGTGTTGCTCGACAGTAACGATCAATTGGTCGGTCCCGTGCGAAATTACCGTGACTCGCGAACACACGGAATGTTGGCCCGGGCATGCGAACGTCTTGGTGGCGCGGATGTCGGTCGGGCAAAGATTTTCGAAGCGACCGGTTTGCAGTTTATGGAGATCAACACGGTCTATCAGTTGTTCGCCGCAGCGGAACTGAAAGAACGCTCACTCGAGATCGCTGATCACTTCTTAATGATGGGCGACTTTTTTCATTGGCTGCTCTCCGGAAAACGCAGCATCGAAGCGACAAACGCTTCAACGACACAGATGGTTGATCCGTCGACCGGCAGATGGCAAATCGAACTGTTGAAAGAACTGGGCATTCCAGGACGTTTGTTCGAGCCGACCGTGCAGCCGGGAACGGTGCTCGGCAACATTCAGCCATCGGTTGCCGAAGCGACCGGTTTGGATGACGTTCCCGTCGTGGTACCCGCGACCCACGACACTGGTTCCGCAGTGATCTCGGTGCCCGTCGATGATTTCGCACCCGAGAAACCGGATTGGTGCTACATCAGTTCGGGGACATGGTCGCTGATGGGTTGTGAGCTGGCGACACCACGCGTCAACAACCTCTGTTCGGAATTGAACTTCACCAACGAAGGCGGCGTGGCGGGTAGCACACGGTTGCTGAAAAACATCGGTGGACTGTGGATTTTCCAGCAGCTTCGTAAATCGATGCAGCGTCAGGGCGAAGACGTTTCTTGGGAACAGATGGTTCGCCAAGCCAGCCAAGCGACTGCGTTCGAGCTGCTGATTGATCCAGACAGTCAAGACTTCGTCGCGCCTCACGATATGTTGTCCGCGATCAAGCAGTACGCAGAAACGACGGGCCAGCCGATTCCCGAAACGGACGGCGGGTACTACCGAGCCGCTTTAGAAGGTCTCGCCTTGCGTTACCGCGTCTGCCTGGGAATGTTGGAGCAACTTGTCGAGAACCGAATCGAAACGATCCACATCGTCGGCGGCGGGACAATGAATGAACTGCTCTGTCAAATGACCGCCGATGCCTGTGACCGAACCGTCGTTGCCGGGCCTGTCGAAGCCACCGCAATCGGCAACTTGGTGATGCAGATGATTGGTACCGATGTGATTCAAGGGGATGGGGAGCTTTCCAGCGCCATCCGCAGTGCTCGCGGAATCGTTCGCGAAAGCTTCGAAGTGAAAACGTATCGCCCCCATCAACCGAGAAACTGGGACGAGCCGGCAGAACGCTTCCTGGCTCTGTCCGCACAGGGTGCATCGGTCGAATAGTGGATAAGAACCAGCTCCGGCGGCTTGCTCGCCAAGCGCGCCAATCCCAGCAAGAACGCGATCGGCTGAGCGAAGCCATCTGTGCTCGGCTGCACGATCTCGAAGCGTTTCGCCAGGCTCGCCGCGTTCTTTGGTACGTGGGTGCCCGCGATGAAGTCGCTACGCGGGCTGCGATTACGTCGTCTTTGACGGCCGATCAAAGCGTCGCGGTTCCCTACTGTGTCGGTGACGATTTGCGGCTTTTCGATTTGCAATCGACGGACGAATTGGTCCGTGGGGCATTTGGAATCGAAGAACCTGCGGAACAGCTTCGCGTCGATTCGGATCGGAATGTCACACCCGAACAGGTCGATTTCGTCATCGTGCCTGGGTTGGCCTTCGACCTTGCCGGAGGGCGACTGGGGTACGGCCGGGGGTACTACGACCGCACTCTGGAACGGCTGCGCGAAGGGACGCTCCGTGTCGCACTCGCATTCGAATGCCAGATCTTTGACCGGGTCCCAATGGAACCGCACGACATCCGCATGGACCTGATTTTGACAGAGCGACAAGCGATCGATTGCCGATAAAGCTGGGGTGCCCGCAGGCCAGCAAGCTTGGTACGCTTTTGCGGCACAAAACGGTGTCGCCAACTCCTACGCCTACTCCCTGGATGCTGAAAGTGCCTCACGCTTGCATTGGCCCCATCTCAGTTCATTTTCCCGAACGAGTCGAAACGAACGAGCAACTTCAGCAAGAGTTTCCGAAATGGGACCTGCCTTTAATCGAAGAGAAAACGGGGATTCGTCAACGGCACGTCGCCGCAGAAGGCGAAACGTCGAGCGACTTGGCGGTGAAGGCATCGGAAAAGCTATTCAGCGACTATGGAATCGACCGTGAATCGATCGATTTCCTATTGTTTTGTACGCAGACGCCAGACTACCCGCTGCCGACGACAAGCTGCCTGATTCAGGATCGCCTATCGCTGCGAACCTCGTGCGGCGCGCTGGACTTTAATCTGGGCTGCAGTGGTTATGTCTACGGATTGGCGATGGCCGAAGGCTGATCCAAAGTGGCATGGCCAAGCGAATTTTATTTCTGACCGCTGAAACCTACACCAAATACATCGACGCAGACGACCGTAGCTTGCGGACGATTTTTGGAGACGCGGCAGCCGCCACACTGATCACCGCTGAAGCGACTCCGTCGCTGTGGGGGTGCCAGTTCGGGAGCGACGGCAGTGGGGGTGACATGCTACTCGTTGGCGACGGCGGTGCGCGTGCTGCCTGCGACGCGATCAAACCGCGACACCGCAAACGCTGGAAAAGCCGTTTGTACATGGACGGGCCCAGTCTGATTAACTTTACGGTGGACGCCGTTCCCCGGATGATTGACGACATTTTGAGCGAAAACGGGCTGTCCGATTCGGATATCTCGATGTATCTAATGCACCAGGCGACTTGGAAAATGCTCGACCAACTGCGGCAGCGGATGGGAATTGATTCTCATCGTTTGCCGATTGAGCTTTCCGAGATTGGCAATACCGTCTCGTGCACACTGCCAATCTTGATCGATCAGCTCCGTAAGGCTGGCCGATTGGATCGGGAATCCGTTAACATGCTGGTCGGTTTTGGTGTTGGGCTTTCGTGGGCAGGTTGCCTTTGGAAAGACGTGTGGTCTCAGGCGGCTCCGACAGGAAATTGAGCACAACGGATTGAGCACAACCGCACCGCGTTGACATGGTCATGTTTGGCGTGAGGGCCTTGGGAGATGTCTGAATCGATGAGCGGGAGATTGCTAATCGCGTCTCCTTACCTAAGCGACCCGAATTTCATGCGCACGGTCGTGTTGATTGTCAATCACGACGACGAAGGCGCATTCGGCGTGACGCTGACTCGGCCAACGGACAAACGGTTGAGCGAAATCGTCGAACTTTCGCTGCCCGTCGGACAAGTTCGCAGCGACGATTTGATTTTCGAAGGCGGCCCGGTCGAAGGACCACTTCTGGCGATTCACGATTTGAGCGGCATCGGTGCCCCGGTCGGCGAGCAGAACGCTGGGTTATGGCTGACCGGCGACGACGACCACCTAAGGATTTTGCTGCAGCGTACCGACGCACGCGTCCGATTCATCGCGCAGTACTCCGGTTGGGGACCAGGCCAGTTGGAAATGGAGATGCGGACCGGCGGATGGCTGGTCGGAGCCGCTGACTGCGACGTCGTGTTTGCCGATCCCGAGAAGACCTGGGAAGCCGCCGTGAAACGGTGTGGGCACGCGATCCTCTCAAGCATCTCGCCGGGGCTTCAATTTAGTGATCCGTCGGTCAATTGATCCCAGTGGTGTCATGCGTCGTTTCGTAATCGGTGACATTCACGGCTGTTCCAAAGCGCTGCGAACGTTGATCGATACGATTGCGCCCACCGAACAGGACGAATTGATCTTCTTAGGCGACTATGTCGATCGTGGTCCGGACAGCCGTGGCGTGATCGATCAACTGGTAGAGCTGCAATCACGCTGTAACGTCGTCGCACTTCGCGGCAATCACGAAATCATGCTCTGCGGTGTCGCGTTCAGTCACCTGCCAGCAGAAATGTGGTTGAATTCGGGCGGCAACGCGACCGTCACCAGTTACGGCGGATCGCTCGACAAAATTCCCGAATCGCATGTGAAGTTCTTGCGAGGATTACGTCCTCACTATGAAACACAGAATGCGATCTTCGTCCACGCGAACTATGATCACACGCTTCCGATGGAAGCTCAGCCTGACGATATTCGCTATTGGACACACTTAACGCGGGCCCCGATGCCACATTGCAGTGGCAAGCGTGTCTACGTCGGGCACACGCCGCAAGGCAACGGAATGATTTTGGACTTGGGTCACCTCGTCTGCGTGGACACGTATTGCTTCGGCAATGGGTACCTGACCGCGATGAATGTGGGGACCGATGAGTGTATCCAGGTTGATAAGAAGGGGTTCCGCCGGCGAGTACCGGCCGAAGCCTTGTTTCAATTTGTCGGCAGCGCGATGCGGTCTGTCCGAGCTTTGATTCGCCGCCAGCATTCCGACGAGCCACCATCCCCGACCGAACCTGACGTCAGCTTGCCTAAGTCGCAAGGCGAAAATCGCCCGACCGATTAGCCCCGCCTTCTGAATTCACTTGCACCACATGAGCAACACGCTTTCATCGGAACCGAGTCACCAGGGATCCTCAACACCGCAGTCCCCGAACTCGCATGATAGCGTTTCCGCGGGTGGCGTTTCGATCGCGCCACCCATTTCGGGCGCCGCTGCGAAGGCAATCTCGGCTCGACCGATTGAGTACGCCGCGTTCCGACCGCGGATCGGGATGATCGTCGGGCCATTAGCATCGATCTGCATCGCGGTTTGGGTCGCGACAATGCTATCCGTGCAGGTGACGGGATTGCTGGTTGTGACCACAGCGATGTGTTTTTTGATCGGTACCGTCTTGGTGATCTACACGGTACTGCGATGGGAGAATGCCGAGTCCGCGTACGAGCGTGAGCGCACCGCGGCCGAACTCTGGAACCTTCGATATGAAAACCTGAGATCCGAATTTCAACGGACCACATCCGCGCTATCACACATGACGGACGGCGTGGTGATGCTGTCGCCAAAAACCGAAATCGTTCTGATCAATGAAGCGGCGCGGCGGCTGCTCGCACTCACCAGTGGTGGACAGTATCTCGGTCGCAAGATCTCCGAGATGGTACGGATACCGGAAATCGTCGGTGCCGTCGACCGCGCCGGAAAAGGCAACATCGACGAAAACGTCGCGGTCGAAGTCGTCGACGGTGCCGTCGTGCGTCCGGTCGCGGTCCGGGTGAACCGGATTCTAGAAACCGAGCCCCCGCACCTCTTAATCGTGCTTAGTGATGAAACGGAAGCACAACGGGTCGAAGCCATCCGTCGCGAATTCATTGCGAACGTCTCGCACGAACTGAAAACACCACTGGCTGCAATCAAAGGCTATGCCGAAACGGTGGAATTGGCGATTCAAGACGACCCTGAATCGGCAGCGCACTTCATCGCCCAAATTGGCAAACAATGCGACCGCTTGGAAGACCTGATCGCCGACATGATGAAGCTCGCTCGCGCCCAGTCAGGCAAAGGCACCCTGTTGATCCAGTCGCTCGACTTGGAAAAAGTAATCCACCATGCGATGACTTCGTTCCTGCCTGTCGCCGGCGCCAAGCAAATTGATCTGAAAGTAATTCCAAGTGAGAAACCCGTGCATGTGTTGGCCGACGAAGAAGCCGCGCTCACCATCACTCAGAATTTGATCAGTAATGCAATTCGACACACCAACGCCGGTGGCCACGTGACCGTGACCTGTCGCCGTGAAGACGGAGGCTGGGTGATGTCGGTAAAAGATGACGGTGTCGGCATCGCGGAAGAGTACCAGGAACGGATCTTCGAGCGTTTTTACCGTGTCGACCGCACCCGCAAAGCGCATGATGGCGGGACGGGCATCGGCCTGTCGATTGTGAAAAACCTTACCCGTGCTCTGGGGGGCGAGTCGGCGTGATCAGTAGCCCCGGAAAAGGCTCAAACTTCGAAGTTTGGCTGCGTCCCGCGAATTCGCAATAAACTCTTCACCAAAGATTTATCGCTCCAACGGCGGGGGTAGACTGTACATTTCCGAGGATTGTTTCACCATGTCGACTTCTCAATCGGACCGCCCGAAGCTCTCTATTCGAACGCTTCGGTGTAATCTGAGTTACAATCCGTGATGTCGATTGATCGACTGTTTGAAACACTGGCAAGCATCGACGCATGTCCAATACTAAGATCCTGATCGTCGAAGACTACGGCCCACTCGCCGAGACTCTCGATTACCAATTGAAACGGGCGGGGTACGAAGTGTATCGCGCGGGCGACGGGAAAGAGGGGGTCGATCAAGCGAAGCTTTATCTTCCTGACTTGATCGTCCTCGATATCGACCTGCCAATTCTCAATGGCGTCGAAGTCTGCAAACACCTTCGTGCGGACCCCAAAACCCGCGAGACGCTGATCCTGATGCTCAGCGCGATGGGAGAAGAATCTGACCAAGTGGTCGGCTTCGCTGTCGGCGCAGACGACTATGTCGTCAAGCCCGTCGAGAGCTACAAGGTTCTGCTGCAGCGAATCAAAGCCTTACTGCGTCGCCGTGAACCGGTTCTCGAAGACCACGACTCGGTATCGCATCAGAACGTCACCGTCGATCGGCGTCGCTTTGTCGTCACGATCGACGAGTCACCGCTAAAACTGACCAAGAGCGAGTTTCGGTTGCTGGACACATTGATTCGCCAGCCAGGCCGTGCTTTCGGTCGCAGCGAATTGGTGGATGCGGCTCTTGGAGAAGACACCGTAGTGCTCGACCGGACGATTGACGTCCACGTTCGAGCCCTCCGCAAGAAGATGGGCACCGCAGCGGACTTGATCGAGACCGTCCGTGGCGTCGGCTATCGCTTCAAAGAGTAACAACCGCGGATCGACCGTTTTGCCGGTAACGAATCGTTGCCGGCCGCTGGTGTGTCGGCGAATGCGACTTACGCAGCGGGCTTGTTCGCGTTGGTCATTGCGATGCCCGCGTTTCAGAAACGGCAATGCGGCCCGGCAGGAGCTGTTCCCACCGAAGCCGCATTGTTGAACATTAATGAGCGAGTGTCTCGCTGCTGTGTCGGATGCGATTAGCCGCGACCGAACTTCTTCTTTGGCTTTTTGCCGAATGGGCGACCACCACCGGGTTTGCCACCCGATCGTCCACCTTTGCCCTCGTAATGGCTTGGTTTGCCGTCTTGGCGTCCACCACCGTTGCCTTCGGGACGCCCACCGCCAGACATCTCTGATCGGTAGCCACCCTTTCCGCCTTTATTGCCGTATGGCTTGCCGCCTTTCTTGTTGAAGCCTCGTTTTGGCTTGCCACGACCGCCATCGTCATAACCACCTGGCCGACGTTCGGTAAACGGACGGATTCGCAGTTGTTTGCCGGAGACCCAAGTCTGCTGCAAATACTCGATCACATCGTCTGGCAAACCGGATGGAAGGTCGACGGTTGAAAAGTTATCGCGAATTGCGATTGGTCCGATTTCGGATCCGGGAATTCCAACTTCGTTCGCAATCGCACCAACAATGTTGCCGGGGCGAACACCATCAGCGTGTCCAACGCCAATCCAGTAGCGATCCATTCCCTGTTCAGGACGGTCACTAACGCGAGGCTTGCGGCGTGCCGGTCGGTCATCATCAAAATCGCGGTCACGATCGCGAGACATCTCGCGAGAAGGCTTGCCCATTGCCAAGTCTTGCGCGACCAACGGTTGGCCACGGCGGCTGAGCACCGCAAGTGCAGCGGCGACGTCTTCCATCGGCGTTTCAGACTCTTGGACATATTCCGCCAAGATCTTCTTGAACAAACGATGGTCCGAACTGGTCATCGCTTTGCCGATTTCTTCTTTGAAGCGTTCGACGCGAACGTTGGTCAGCTCTTCTTTTCCGGGTGGATCAAAGAGTGGAATTTGCTGCTTGGTGACCTTCTCGATCAATCGCAATTTGTTGCGCTGGCGAGGAGTCAAGAAGATGTACGCGACACCTTTCCGTCCGGCGCGTCCGGTTCGGCCAATTCGGTGAACGTAGGATTCCGAATCGTGCGGCAAGTCAAAGTTAAACACGTGACTGATACGCTGCACATCCAAACCACGAGCGGCGACGTCGGTCGCAACCAGGATATCGAGACTTCCCGACTTCAGCTGATCAACCGTTTTTTGGCGGCGAGCTTGTGGCAGATCACCATTTAGCGCCGCGGCACGCAAGCCCAGCGTTGTCAGGTGATCGGCAACCGCAACGGTAGAGTCCTTCGTTTTGGTAAAGACCAACACGCCATCAGTCTCTTCCACTTCGATCAAGCGGCACAGCAATTCGCGTTTGCTGCGTTCTTGAACGATCACGCAACGCTGTTCGATTGTGTCGGCCGTCAGTGTCTTTTTGCGGACAGTGATGACTTCTGGATCGGCCAGGTACTGATCAGCAACGCGGCGGATCGGTCCTGGCATGGTTGCCGAGAACAAAGCGATCTGTCGTTGCTCAGGAGTCTGCTGAAGAATCCATTCGACATCATCAATGAAGCCGAGGTTCAACATCTCATCAGCTTCGTCCAACACGACCGAGCTCAAACCATCAAGCTGCAACGATCCGCGTTTGATATGGTCAATCACGCGGCCGGGCGTACCGACAACGACATGAACGCCACGCTTGAGCGCTTTGAGTTGTGGATCGTAATCGGCACCGCCGTATAGCGCGACAATTTTCAGCTTAGGGATATTCGCACCGTAGTTTTCGAACGAGTCGGCGACTTGGGTGGCCAACTCACGCGTCGGGGCGAGGACAAGAATCTGTGGGCGTTTGGCGCGTCCACCAACCTTCGACAACAGTGGCAATGCAAACGCAGCTGTCTTGCCAGTACCGGTTTGCGACTGAGCCAAGACGTCGCGACCATCCAGAATATGCGGGATGATGCGGCGCTGGACTTCCGTCGGTTTGGAATATCCCGACAAATCCACTGCCAATTGGACTTCGTGGCTCAGGTCGAATTCGCGAAAGCTCGGTTCGTCATCGACCTGCTTAGCTTCAACCTTCGCTGTTTCTTTTGAGCTCGTTTCTTTCGAGCTCTCGTCAGCGTTGTCTGCTGCGGACTCGTCGTTGGACGCTTCGACTTCGGCGCGAGCCGCTTCGATCACGTCGCTGGCATTCGCAGGTGATTCATCGGTCGTTGGTGATTCCGCAGTTGCCTCGTTGACTTCTGGCTCCGCTGGTACGGATTGCGTTTGCTCTGCCGACACCTCGGCGGCTGACATCTCAGCGGGCGCGGGCGATTCAATAGCCGCTTCACTTTCGGTCGCTTGGGAATCGACTGATTCCACTTGGGGTGCTGCCTGGTTGGTCACTTCTGCTTCTGGTGCCGATTCTGTGCGCGCACCTTGATCCATCATATCCATTTCGTTCGACATTCTTGTACTTGCTGAAACCTTCGTTCTTAGATCGATTGGGCGGTGTCCCCAGACACCAAGGCTGACCGACGCCACAGCGTGTCATGCCATAACAGGCCCAATCGTGATGCGTAGTCGTTGAACTCGGGTCTAAACATGCACAACTTGGGTGCAGAAATAGATGGCAAACTCTTGGGTTTGCATCGATTTGGCGGGACAGAGAATCTTCCACCGCCAGACTTAAGCTCACGCAACTCGCGACGCTGGGCAGAGTCTATCCTTGCCTTTTCGATTCAGGAAGGCATAAAACGGTCCCGTACTGCAATTGCGAACACCTTGCATGCGAACCCGATTGCGTCCGAGGGTCGACCGACTATGAATGCATACGATGACGCGTATCCGCGTCATCGAAGACAGTGGTTTGCAGTAGCCATGGACCGCCACAAGGGCGTGCGACGTCCCGCTATTGCAGCCAGACCCTCCCCCGCAAATCTTCGGAACGGCCACTCGATCAGACCGAAACGCCACAATAGGCTTGATACCAACAGTCGACCGCCTCGATGATTTTTGCGTTGTCGTATGCGGCGAACCCGAGAACCAATCCCGCACCGCGTTTGGGATCGTGCGTGTAGATACTGACCGGATGGAAATCGATGTTGGCTGCCTTCGCGGAATTGGCCAACGCGGTTTCGATACGTTTCGTTTTTCCAAAGACCGTCAAATGCATCCCGGACGGTTGCTGCGTGAAATGCATTTGATCGCCAAAGCGTTGCCGTAGCGCATCGCACAGCGTTTGCTGCCGCTCCGCATACGCAATCCGCATTTTCTGTAAGTGCTTCACAAATTGCCCCGTCTGAATAAACCGACACAGCACCATCTGCCAGATCGCAGGCGAGAACCGATCGCTTAGCCAACGAGCGTAGGAGAATGTTCGTGCAAGCTGCCGAGGCAACACCAAGAATCCCAAACGGATCGCCGGAAACGTCAACTTGCTGAACGAGCCCATGTAAACGACGCAGCCGGATTGATCTAAACTGGTCATCGCCGGCAGTCGCCTGCCCACATACCGAAACTCGCCGTTGTAGTCGTCTTCAATCAACCAGACTCGGTTGGTTTTCGCGTACTGCAACAATTCGAGACGCCGCGGAAGCGACATCGTCATCCCCAGCGGCCACTGCCCACCCGGCGTCGTGTAAATCAAACGAGGGCGTTGTTTTTTGGGCAGCCTCGCCAACTCGTCGACACGAATCCCGTCCTCATCGTGCGCGAGTGAAACGGTCTTAAGTCCGGCCAAATCAAAGATCTGTCGTGCTGGCATATAACCCGGATCTTCTAAGCCAGCAGTGTCGCCTTGATCGAGCAATATCTGAGCCAACAAAGCCATTCCCTGTTGTGCCCCTGACGTCACCAAGATTTGATCTTCATCGCATCGAACACCTCGCGATGCCCACATGTATTCGGCGATCGCTTGGCGCAATGGCTTGTACCCTTGCGGGTCAACGCCGGACAACTGGTTTTCATCCACAAGTCTTACTTGGCTAAGCGCGAGTTTTCGCCACGCTTCCAATGGAAACAAATCGAGCGCCGGAAGGTGCGGCCGAAAGGGCCTTGGCCAACCGACATCGGGGACAAAGTCTTCGAACTGGGCCATCGTTTGCCCATAACTCGAAAGCTCCATTTCCAGCTGTCGAGTCGATTCAGGAAGAGCCGCATCTGCCAGAACCGGTGCAGCCAATTCGGGAATATCCGCTGACACCCTCGTCCCCGAACCATGGGCGGCGTCCAAGTAACCTTCGCTGATCAATTGGTCATAAGCGCTGATCACTGTGTTGCGGGAGACTTGCAAGGTACTCGCCAATTGCCTGGTCGACGGCAGCTTTTCCCCGGCAGGTAACATGCCCGTCTGGATCGCTGACCGAAGGTAGTCTTCCAATTGTCGGAACAATGGCTGCGGGTCGTTTTCGTTCAGCCCAATGGATTCAAACTCGAATCGGGTCCGCTTTCGATTCATCGCAAAGTGGTCCTATTGGAAACAGCAAAAGTGGATCTAGGGGCACACCAATTGGATGTTAGCTTATCCATCGTCACACGTCAGCGGTGACACAATCCACATTGGAGTCCGACGATGAAACAACGTTTGAATTACCCCGCTGTATTGCCACAGGAAATCGAGCTTCTGATGAAGCTCGAAGGTCTGGTCGAGGAAAGCGGATTGCCGTTGAACCTGATCGAAATGGTCAAGCTGCGAAGTTCGATCCTCAACGGCTGTTCGTTCTGCGTCCGGCTACACACACAGCGACTCCGGCGACAAGGCGAACCAGACTTACGTGTTGACCTAGTTTCCGCTTGGCGAGAAGCCCCTGCTTCGACGCACGCGAACGTGCCACCTTGGAGTTCACCGAAGCTCTGACGCTGGTCAGCCAATCGCAGCAGATTCCCGATGAGCTCTACGATCGCGTCCATTCGTTTTTTAGCGACCGCGAAATGGCGACTTTGACGTTGGCCATCGGCATGATCAACACCTGGAATCGCTTCGCGTTGGCCTTTCAATCAGATCTTAGCTCAATCGACTACCTGTTGAAAAAGACGGCTGAGATGGATGAAGCATTCGCGGAATCTCGTTTGGCCGCATGCTCGTAGTCGTCCGAACTCCATTTCACCAAACGTCTCGCCTGTTTAGCCCCCAGGAATCTCTATGAAATTTCACGCTCAATCACTCATGCTGTTCGCCCTCTTTCTAGTCGGGTCAATCACAGCAACGAACGTCACGGTCGCCAATGAAGGCCACGACATGTCGGCAAGCATCGAAGTCTTGCAGTCAGTCGATATCGAAAGCGAAGGCCCCACCAAAATGAAGTCAACCACTTTGATCGTTCACTTCAAACCGGGCGAGTCGCACCCGCCGCACCGTCATCCTGGTGCAGTCTTCGGCTATGTCCTCGAAGGCGAACTTGACTTTGCGATCGCAGACAAGCCCGTACGCACATTGAAGACTGGCGAAACGTTCTTTGAACCTAAGATGATTCTTCACCGCGTCGCCGCAAACCCAAGCAAAACCAACAATGCAAAGATCCTGGTGGTGATGCTGCACCCACACGACGCAAAGCAACTGGTCATTCCTGAACCTACCAATAGCGAAGCACACGGTCATGGAAAACACTGAAACCTCGTTGATTCCCGCCGCACTGTTGGCAACACGCGTCGCTTTGGCAGCGAGCTTCCTATCCGCAGTTGCCGATCGCTTTGGTCTTTGGGGAGAAGTCGGTACCGGCTCCGTTGCATGGGGTAACTTTGAAAACTTCCTCGCTTACACCGGGTTGTTGCTTTGGTTTCTTCCGGCATCGCTGGTCGCGATCGCCGGATGGGTCGCCACAGTCCTTGAAGTGGTGATTGCGATCGGTCTTTTGGTCGGCTTTCGTCTAACTACCGTTGCTTGCTGCAGCGGGGCACTGCTGTTGTCGTTTGCCATTTCCATGACACTCGCAACGGGTTTCGAAGCGGCATTGTCTTATTCCGTCTGGACGGCCGCATCCGCGTCGTTCCTGCTTGCAGCAGTCTCAGCAAATCACGCCCCATCCGCATCCACTCAAGCTCCCATCGATCATCCGGCATCCTGACGACTGCCGAGCACGATCTCGCGACATCGTGGGATATCAGACAGCAGCACACGGCTCAGACAGGGCGACGTTCCTACTGAGCCGCTGCCCTACTGAGCCACTGCGACGGTTGTCCACCGCAGCGGATTCGCGAAACCGCATCGTTTTTCGTAGAGACGCACTTCTAAGTTAGCGACGCGACGACTTCTTGGTGTAATCCACTGCTTGCCCACCCGCGGGAGCCAGATCGGTCTTGTTTGCCACTGGCCGGCGTGTATCGTTAGGGCGCTAACGATCCCTCCCAAATTGCACGACGCGTTGACCGGTGCCGACGAAGCGTGAATCCCCCGCTCTCCAACTAAAGCCGTACGACTTCGAAAACAGTCCAGGCTATTGGCTAGTGATTGCCGCGCGAGCTTATCAAAAGGCATTCGACGCGGAATTAACGCCACATGGTTTGACTTACCGCCAAGCACAAGTCCTCGGCTGGTTATCGATCAGCGGCGATTTATCGCAGGTCGAATTGGCCGACCGGATGATGATCGAACCGGCGACTTTGGTCGGCGTCCTCGATCGGATGGAACGCGACGGGCTGATCCGACGGACGGCCCTCGCGACCGACCGACGGCGAAAAGTCATCCAACTTTGTTCCGGCGCGGAGAAGATTTGGGAAAGCGTCGTTGAATGTGCTATGCGTGTTCGCCGTCGCGCGTCTCAAGGACTGAGTGACCGACAGATGGCAACGTTTTTCAAGACTTTGAAAACGATCATGCAAAACTTGGAACAGAACGAAAACTCAATCGAATCGCATTCGTGATCCACCCGTGAACGACTATGTGTGAAAAGACTCACCTCATTTGCGTTACCGCGCTTTTATCGCTGCTGTTGCTGTCGCCTGTGTCCGTCATGGCGCAGGGCGGACCGGCACTGGTCGAACTGACTCCCGTCGCGACTCGTGAAGTGGCGAGCGGGCAGACATTTGTCGGAACCGTGATGCCAACCCGCCGTGCGGTGATCGGTTCGGCCGTCGACGGTCGCGTCATCAACGTCATGTTCGAAGAAGGCGATCGCGTCGAAAAAGACCAGCCGCTCGCTCAGCTCCTGACGCAAACGATCAGTCTGGAGTTGGCCGCCGCTTCCGCAGAACTTGACCTACGTCGTGAGCAACTGCGTGAAATGGAAAACGGCTCCCTTCCGGAAGAACTCAACCAAGCTCGCTCCCGACTGGAACGAGCGAAAGTGATGGCCCAGTTCAGTCAACGAGAACTGGAACGCGTCTCGGTGTTGATTCAAAAGAACGCGACATCCCAATCCGAATTCGACTCCGCAAAATCGTCCGCGCAAGCGACCCAGGAAGAATTCGACGAAGCCAAAGCAGCGCTGCAATTGGCAGTCGACGGCCCACGCCCCGAGCGGATCGCACAGGCAAAGGCTCAAGTGGCGATGCAAGAAGCCGTTGTCAACAAACTTCAAGACCAAATCAAGAAGTACACGATCTACAGTCGCTTCGCCGGTTACGTGACGGTCAAGCACACGGACATCGGTGCCTGGGCAACTCAAGGCGGTGCAATCGCAGAAGTCATCGCGTTGGACGAAGTCGACGTGGTCGCGAAAGTCGTCGACAACCAAGTCGCCTACATCAACGTCGGCGATTCTGTCCGCGTCGAAATCCCCGCACTCCCCGATCAAGCAATCACCGGGCGAGTCGCATACATCGTTCCACAAGCCGACGTACGCTCGCGAACTTTCCCGGTAAAAATCCGCGTCGAAAACATCATCCGCGAATCGTCCGAGCCATTACTCAAGGCTGGCATGTTGACCCGCGTCACTTTGGCGACGGGATCAAAGACAACCGGAACACTGGTTCCCAAAGACGCGTTGGTTCTTGGCGGTCCTCAACCTGTCGTCTGGGTCGTCGAGGCATCTACGATCAAAAACGGAGACAAAGGAAAACTCGCCGAAGCACGCATGGTCCCCGTTCGGCTCGGCGTCTCGGAAAACGGACTCATCCAAGTCATCGGTTCGATCCCCGACAATAGCTACGTTGTCTCCAAAGGCAACGAACGCATCATCCCAGACCGTGCCGGCGGCCCTAGCCCCGTCGTGTTGGTCCCCGGACCATTGCCGTCGCTGACGCAAGCCACCGGTCAAAAGGGAGCTACCAATGTCGCTGATTGATTTCTTCGTCAAAAACCCAGCCAAGGTTTCTGTCGGCGTCCTGCTGGTTGCCCTGTTCGGCTGGGTCGCGTTGCTGCGCATGCCGATGCAGCTCACTCCAGAAGTCCAAACACCAACAATCACCGTTGAGACTCGCTGGCCAGGGGCCAGTCCCCAAGAGGTCGAACAGGAAATCGTCATTGAGCAAGAAGAACAGCTCAAAGGCGTTGAAGGGGTAACGAAGATGACGTCGGAGAGCTCTGACTCCTCTGGCAAAATCATCATCGAGTTCCTTGTCGGCACAGACATGCAAAAAGCAGTCGTCGATGTGATCGGTCGATTGGAACAGGTCCGTGAATACCCGATCGACGCCGACAAACCCGTCATCTCGACCGCGAACGCGAACGACCGTCCGATCGCATGGTTCATCTTAAGCGCAAGACGTCCTGACGCCGAAACACTCGATCGATTCGCCGAAGAACATCCGGAATTGAAGGACGAGATTTCCCGGATCGAGACCATCGAAAACTCCGGTTTGGCGATGCTTCGATTGCGGCTCTTGGGCGAAGAGCATCCAGAGATCAAACAGCTGCTCCCGCCCGAAGATCTCGACGTGCCAAAGCTGCGTCGATTTGCCGAAGATGAGATCGAAGCCCGCTTCGAACGTGTCGCCGGTGTGTCTCAAGCCAACGTGCTAGGCGGACTGGAAGACGAACTTCAAGTCATCATCGATCCAGAACGTTTGGCGGCACGTCAATTAACCATCGCCGAAGTCCGAAACGTGTTGCGTGGCCAAAACCAAGACACCTCCGGTGGTGACTATTGGGAAGGCAAACGCCGCTGGATCGTCCGTACGCTCGGGCAATTTCGCTCCCCCGAACAAGTCGAACAACAGCTATTGGCCGTTCGCGATGGCAACCCTGTCTATGTCCGTGACGTTGCCACCGTCAGCATCGGATATAAAAAGGCCGACGGGCTGGTGCGACGCTTTGGTGAATCTAGTATTGCCGTCAACGCACTCCGCGAAACAGGCGCGAACGTGCTCGATGTGATGGACGGCTTGCGTAACGTTGGACAGGAACTCAATGATGGGATTCTGAAAGATCGTGGCTTGCAGCTGATCCAAGTTTACGACGAAACAGAATACATCTATTCGGCGCTGGACTTGGTCCGCCAGAACATCTTCATCGGAAGTGCCCTGACGATGGTGGTGTTGATGCTGTTTCTGCACCTTGGTGTCCGAGTCGTTTTCTTTATCCCCGCCATTGCCGCGAGCGCTATCGCATCGCAGTTTTCACCTTGGTTCTTCCTGGTCACCTTGGCGTTGATGCTTGGTGCCGGTTTCTGGTTTGCCCGAGGGGCCTTGATCGTCGGACTTGCGATTCCGATCAGTATCGTCGGAACGTTCTTAACACTAGGGATGCTCGGCCGCTCACTCAACGTGATTAGCCTCGCCGGCCTCGCCTTCGCCGTCGGGATGCTTGTCGACAACGCTGTCGTCGTGCTGGAGAACATTTTCCGGCGCTGGGATGAAGGCGAGAAACCTCTCAATGCGGCCATCAACGGCACCGTCGAAGTTTGGGGGGCGGTCCTGTCATCCACACTGACGACGATTGCCGTGTTCCTACCAATCGTCTTCGTTCAAGAAGAAGCCGGCCAATTGTTCCGTGATATCGCACTCGCGATCAGCGGCGCCGTTGCGCTTTCATTGGTGGTCTCGATGACCTTCATCCCGATGATGTCACGTCGCCTGCTCCGTGACCGCAAGGGCGGCCAACCATCTTCCGATCCGAAAGCCGTTTCGACCACAAAACCGCAAGGCAAAATGGTCGGCGCAATTGAATCTTTCGGCGAGTGGGTCGTTGCGATGACGGTGAAAATCAACCGCTGGATCCTTGCCGGTACAACGCGACGGATCGGGTTCTCCATCGCATTGATCGGTGCGTCGCTAGGCATCAGCTGGCTGATTTGGCCGAAAGTCGAATACCTGCCCACTGGCAACCGGAACTTGGTTTTCGGGATCTTGTTGCCGCCGCCCGGATACAACCTTCCACAGCTCGTCGAAATGGGCGAGACGGTTGAGAAAGGCTTGCGTCCTTACTGGGATGTGCAACCTGGAAGTCCCGAAGCGGCGAAGCTTGACTTCCCAATTATCGGCGACTTCTTTTTCGTCGCCCGAGGCCGTCAGATTTTCATGGGCATCAGGGCTCAAGATCCTGCCCAAGTTGCCGGTCTGATTCCGCTGGTACAAAAGATCGGATCACAATTGCCAGGGACTTTCGCCATCGCCAAACAGTCCAGTCTATTCGAACAAGGCCTCACCGCCGGTCGAACAATTGATGTGGAAATCACTGGTCCGGAGTTGGAAACATTGGTCGGTTTCGGTGGTCAGGTTCTCGGCAAAGTCAAAGGAATCTTTCCAGAAGCCCAGGCCCGCCCCATTCCTAGCCTGGATCTCTCCGCCCCCGAACTTCACGTTAGGCCACGCTTGATGCAAGCGGCCGAAATGGGCGTCAACAGCTCCGACCTTGGATACACCGTCGACGCATTGGTCGATGGTGCCTACGCGGCCGACTATTTCCTGGACGGCGACAAAATCGACCTGACGATCAAAGGTGAAACCCGCCTGGCGGAACGTTCGCAAGATATCCGAGCGTTGCCGATCGCTACGCCGGGCGGTGAGCTCGTTCCATTGATCGCGCTCAGCGATGTTGAACTGGGCAGCGGCCCAGAACAAATCAATCACCGCGAACGCATTCGGGCAATCACGATCGAA
Organism: Rhodopirellula sp. MGV; assembly: GCF_002251265.1. NCBI lineage: Bacteria > Pseudomonadati > Planctomycetota > Planctomycetia > Pirellulales > Pirellulaceae > Rhodopirellula > Rhodopirellula sp. MGV. The sequence continues at coordinate 53,703 of NZ_NPDI01000025.1, forward strand.
GTTTCGCCGCCCGCCGACGTCGCCCTCGAAGACGCGATGGCACAGATCGAGACCAACGTGGTTCAACCGATGATCGAAAGTGGCCAACTGCCCGCGGGCTACCGGATCAATCTTGCCGGCACCGCCGACAAACTGCGGGATACTTGGGAAGCATTGCGATTCAACGTTTTGTTGGCGCTGCTGATCACCTATCTGCTCATGGTCGCCTTGTTCGAATCATGGCTCTATCCGTTGGTGATCATCCTCGTTGTCCCCCTTGGTGCGGTCGGCGGGATATTGGGACTGCGGTTGCTGAACCTGTACTACATGCAATCGCTGGATATCCTGACGATGCTCGGTTTCGTGATCCTGATCGGAACCGTCGTGAACAATCCAATTCTGATTGTCCACCAATCGCTCAACCACATGCGTCTGGACAAGATGCCGCCACAGAAAGCGATTTTGGAAAGTGTTCGTACTCGGATTCGCCCGATCTTTATGACAACGACAACAACCGTTCTTGGATTGTTGCCGCTGGTCCTGTTTCCGGGTGCCGGTAGCGAACTTTATCGAGGTTTGGGCAGTGTGGTGCTTGGCGGACTCGTCGTCTCCACGGTGTTCACGCTATTCCTCGTGCCAACCATGTTTAGCCTAGCCATGGATTTCCGCAGCGTTTTCGTCAAGGAAGAAATGGATGACGACAGCATCGCGACAAACGCTATCGCAACGCCTCACTAGGGCTACCGAGCGGACTTGGATTCCGACGATGGAATCTGATTCAACGTGTAATAGGCATCGGGATGAACTAACGGCTCTCCCGATGCGCCCGCACACCCGACGCGTCCAGTTCATGAACGAAGTGCGGACGCAAGCCATCCACTTCCAAACGGACCGTGCGTCCGTCTTCAGCGACAGTGGCGGAGCGAATCACCAATGGCTGCGTCTGAATTTCGTCGCTCCCGTACGTCGAATGATAAAAGTACGTGTAGCTCTTCATCTGATAGGAATTCACGTCGCTGGCCGTGTTCGCATCGACCGGCAGGGTGTATTCGAGTTCGAAACCATCATGACAGGCCCGCATCTCCTTGATTTCGAACGGTGTGTCGCCCGTCCACACCAGACGCTGCAATCCATAACTCGCGTCGCCTAGGCTGCTCCATCCGCGATTGGTCAATCCCACGAAAACGCTCCCATCGCTTCCTTGCACCATCCGCAGCACCGCAGACGCGAAGCCGAGTTTGAAAGGGAAGCACGCGCCCTGGTATTCGCCGTTTACCTTTTCGAGAAACACGCGATTGATGCCAGCTTGGGTAAACTCGCCCACGAATAATTGACCAGAGAACGGGCCAAACTTTCCGTTGCTTTCATCCAACATGATATCGGTCGCTGACTGCCCGACCTTTTTGTATGGAAACCAAACCGCTGGCGCCTTCAGCTGTGGAAACACTTCCAAAGCTCGCGGCAAAGGCAAACCGCTTGGAACGTTTTCAACGTCGTGAATTGTTGAACCAGGTTGCTCCATCGACGCGAGGGCTTCGACATGATGAAAAAACGCCCCTGGACGCAAATGGTGTAGCGAATTCGTTGCAACCCAATTGCCCTGCTGATCGGTGTAGAACATATCACCAGCCGCGTTCGCCCCTAAACCTGACGGCGAACGCATTCCGGCACAAACGGGGTCCAGCGTTCCGTCGGCAGCGACCTTCATTCCCCAGCCGCGCCACAGCCCTTGCCGGTACCCAAGCTGCTTGCTGGTCACGGTGCGACTGAGCTGCTCGCCGTTTAGTCCGAGACCGATATTCAGCGTGATCCAAAGGTTTCCCTTGCCATCTCGCTTCGGACCATAGGCATACTCATGGTAATGTCCGGTAACTCCCCAGCCTTTTGCAACCGTCGTGTATTCGTCGGCGATATCATCACCATCGATATCCGCGAGTCGTGTCAGTTCAGTTCGCTGCACCGTCAACAAATCACCGTCGTCAGCCAACAGTCCAAGCGGCTCATGTAGCGCCGTGGCAAAACGTTTGTACTCCACCTGCTCAGCGGGTTCATCGTACACGCCGTCCAGTATCCAAACCTCACCCTTTCGAATCGCGACGGCAAGTCGATCATCATTCAAGAACGCCATCCCGGAAACTTCAAGAGCTAACCCATCAGGGGCCGGTTTCCAATGCTTGGATCGCGACTCGGTTGCTGCCTTCGCGACCGCGACATCGACGATTCGGTACGTCTCGTTGTCGGTCGCGCCCGCCTCTCGGCTCATCTGCAACCCAAGCAAACAAAGACCACCACCGAGCAGAGTTCGAAACATTGACCGCTTCACCACTGATACTCCATCGCCAAAGTCTGGTCACCTAGTCCATCGATCGGGACAGTCAATTCGTGCACTCCGTTTGTCTCGGTCACACGTGCATTTGCAGCCCATGCCCCAACAAGCCTCACTCCGACTCCTGATTCACTAACGTAAAAGCCGTCCTCCGACAGCTTCAACGAAGACCCTCGATGCAACGCTAGCTCCGCGTGTTCGAGCACCCCGCTCCCAGTGAAACGCAATTCACGGCGAAAGCCGCGATTCTCATTCGGCACAACGTGATCACTGCAATCAATATTTCCAAAGTCGTATCGCATCGTCGGAACCCTATCCTTGTCCAAGCGGTATCCCGTAAAGGATGGCTTCAGCAGAATGCCGCGAAGCGACAGTTGCACCGGTGACAGTAGCGCGACGTCGCTGCCCAGCGGTGTTGCTGGCGGTGCGAACCGTTCATACCAAGTCCCCTGTGCGTCGATGAATTGCCCCTTCCAAACCGCTGTCAATTGGCAAGATTCGGCGTCGAACGCGTAGTGTCGTTTTTGTGGAAATCCGACCGCAATCGCGTGCGTCCCAACGTCATCCATAAACGTCCGCAGAATCATCGGCTTGTCAGTTGGCGAAAGCTCATAGTTTGCCGAGCGTGCTTCGGCGATCGCCTTCGGCAACGCCTGTTTGCCAAGGTTGCTCAGGTATGACCAAAGTGCAGATAGCTGTCGATCCACGTCACCATCAAGCAGATCCTTTCGATTGCTTGCCCCATCGGGGAAGAAGGTTGGCATCCGCGTTCGCGATTTGATCGCCCCCGGATCTCTGACAAAAGCGTGAAACCAGCTTGGCGAGACTCGCGAGTTGATCCCGCTTAGATCGACCCCCACGACTCCCGGAAGTGACTCACCGCGAAACACATGGCACTGGACACATCCGGTATTCGCCAGTTCGCGACCTGCTGAAATCAATTCGTCTGCGGATTCCACCTTGTCTTGACGTTCTGCAGCCGAGGATGAATCCGATTCGCGAAGATTGATTACCAATTCATTGACAGATTCAGCAGGGTAGGCTGGCATCCGTGCAGAGAGATAAGCACGGTGTGGCGAGGTTTGTGGTTTGAAAATGTTCGCCAATGCCGTCCGCTGCAGCTTCCAACCAACTTGCCCCAACGAAGGCGGCAATCGACCTTCATCCCCAAGATCCACGTGCCCCACGGTTTCAAAATAGGGCTTTCGATAACGCCCCACCCCGCCGATTCCGTCACGTTCGTGGCACCCATAACAATTCAACTGCATCATTCGGAAAACGGAAGCATCTCGTGGTTCGAAACCAGGCTCCATTCGCACATCATGCGCACCTGCAATGCTACGGCGTTGTTCGTCATCAACTTTGTACTGAGGCATGCCCTTAGCCGCATTCTGAATACAGCTTGTTTGCGAAGCAAAATCCAAATCGCCAAACCGAACCTTGGCCGGACGGGAATCGCTGCCACCTTCGCGATGACAATTGACACATCGCATTTCGACGAACAGACGCGCTCCCTTGTCGATCAATTCCTGATTGAGCGAACGTTGAGGAATTTCAGACTGCGGATTTTTCGTGGATGTATTGTCAGCTTGCATGCCCATCAAGTAGGCCGCAATATCGGCAGCTTCTTGTGGTGAAAGTCGCAGGTTTGGCATGCGCGCATTCGGATGCGTTTGGCTGGGATTTAGCAACATGGCCGTCAGCGAACGGAGCGAGAATTTGTGAGACAATTCGCTGTGCGGAATCGAAGGTATTCGTCGCGCGGCGGATGCGAGCCCGAGGTCATCAAGCTCGTCTGCATCGAGATTCTCGATCAGCGTGTCGATCGCCGACGGTGCTGCCTCGGCGGTCTCGAATCGATCGTCAGGCTCGTGACACGCGACACAACCGACCGTGTGATACAGTCTTTGCCCGGTGGTCGGATCGCCATGCCGCCAAAATTCATGGATCACCGGCAAAGCACCGCCTGCTTTAGGTTCGATGAATGCCTTCGTTCTCGATCCCAAGTAAGCGACCAAAGCGTCGATCGCGTCGTTTTTTTCGACCGACTCAAATTCTGTGAACATCGCCGGCATGGTCGCCCCCGGCTTTGTCGATTGTGGATCGTGCAAGAACGCCCGTATCCAGTCACCGTCTAAACGATTGCCAACTCCGTCAAGACGTGGGGCGAGCTTCGGAGTCAGACGAAGTGCGGAACTTGCATGACATGCGATGCAATTCAATTCGCTAACCAGCAGTGCTGACATCAGCTTTTCATCCACTTCCCCGTGTCGGCCGAACCGCTCAAAGCCAATCACGAAAGCAACATCAGAGTCTTCCGCATAGACACTTGCTGTAGCGAAGGTGATGGCATCCAGTCCGAACGCCATCACGATCCAGACAGAGGTCCGGTGCCACCACGTCAGCCTTTGCCAGCCGCCCATTACTTCTACTCGCGCGAATCCAACCAACCGACGAACACGTCACCGTCCATCGGTGGATCGTCACTTTGAATATAGTCGCTTCCACGACCGAGCGTGGGTTAAGGCGGGCCCTCCACGCGATTGGATGTTGATTGATTAGGAGTCGAGCAAGTCAACAATGTTATCGATCGGCCGACCGATGGCAGCTTTGTCACCCTGGATGACGATCGGGCGTTCAATGAGTTTCGGATTCGCGACCATCACATCGATCCAATCGCGATCGGTAAATGACTCCGCATCCAAATCCAGTTCCTTGTACAACTTCTCCTTCTTCCGCACGAGCTGTTCTGGCTTGATGCCAAGCTTTTTAATCACTTGGCGTAGGACCTTTGCCGAGGGCGGATCGTCCAAGTATCGGATTTCTTCGAATTCAATCCCGCGTGACTTTAATAGCTCCACCGCTTCTCGTGACTTGGTGCAGCGTGGGTTGTGAAACACTTCGATCATGCCGTGCGATTCCTCTTGAGTGGCGTCTTATTCCGTCAACGGCACATCACGATACTTGACGTGGCAAGCTTTACAGTTGGCCGAGATTCGTTGGACCAGTTTATCGAGCGACTCAGGCGGGGCGAAGCGGTTGCCGGAAGCATTCCATTTTTCAAGCTGCTGCTCAAGTTCTTCAGTCGCTTGTTGAGAATCCAATAGCCACGCACGGAAGTCGGCAGGCTTACCGGTGACCTCGTTGGTTCGCAAAAGTTCGGCGTAAAGCTCGCGGTTGAGCAACACCTCATGCGCGGGATCGAGATCGGGGTGATTGGGGGGCGATTTCCAACTGGCGTTTGCAATCGCGACCAGATGATTATGCGTGTGACTCATCGTCACCATTGCTTCCGCCATCGGCGGGATCGCTTGGACCTCCTTGAATTCGACTTCCAGATCCGACAACTGGTCGGGCGAAATCGGCGCGGCCTTTTCGGCTGCCTTGTAAAGGCCTTTGTAGTTCGGATTGGTGCCAGCGAGTTCCAAGATGGCGACTGCTTGGCTGGACGGGATCAGGCCAGCGGAGACGCAGGCCACACTTGCCGCCGCAGGACTGCGGTGTTTTCCATGGTGACAGTGAATGTAGATCGGCCCCTGCAGTTCTTTGACAGCTTTGGCCAATTCTTTGACTCGTGAAGCAGGGATGCCATCGTAGCCGTGCGGCAAATGAACGTAGTGCAATCCGTACTTCGCTGCGGTATCGATGTCAGGAGTCATCCCATCAACGCTGATGATCGTTTTGATGCCACGCTCGGCAAGCTCGCGAAACGCTTCGTCGCCTTCGGGCAAACCGCCCGAAATGACGCGATCGTGGATACGGATCGGATTCGGTAGGTTCGAGTTCTCGATCCGTCGTGGTGTAACGTTGGTCGCAGTCTGGGCGAGCGTGGAATTGTTGCCCCACTCGTAGCTACAGCAGACGCCGATCAGCAACGTCGAAATCCTAATCAGCCGATAGACGCGAGCCGACCGTCGAAGCGAACCCACCATGAACAATTCTGCCAACGCGAAAATGAACCCGACCGACAAGCCGCAACCGAACGCCACTCGCCGGCGGCAGCATTCTACCAAACAACCGAGAACTCAAGTTCCTCCATTGTGGCCAGCGACCAGATGAACTTGCCGAGCTTTATCGCGCGGATTCGTTGGAATGGGTTCAGGCGTGGCAACGTTCAAGCATCAACGCCGGCCCCTCCGGGGCGATCGTACTTCGTGTCATTTCATCTCTCGGGGCTGCCGCCCCGAGCTACCAATGAAGACTCCTCCGGAGCCAAAAAACACCGCCACGGGACCGAGACGAGTGCCTAGATGACGCAAGGCGATCGTCGTTCACCGAGACACATCGTGGTCAGAAGAAGCCTGGCCAACATTCATCTGGCACGGCCCGTTTGGAGCCGTGCGTTTTCAACAATGCGACGCCACAGAAGATGTCTCCCAAAGTTCACCCGATAGCTCGAATCATCGCCCCGGGGGGGCCGGCTTCGTTAGCTCGGGGCGGAAGCCCCGAGACTTGCGGTCCATCAAACGTAACCGCCCCGGAGGGGCCGACGTCGGTCGAACACCGCATCAACGCTGGCCCCTCCGGGGCGATCGTACTTCGTATGATTTCATCTCTTGGAGCTGCCGCCCCGAGCTACCAACGAAGACTCCTCCGGAGCCAAAAACACCAGCACGGGACCGAGACGAGTGCCTAGATGACGCAAGGCGATCGTCGGTCTTGAAACACACCTTCGCTTCAACGATTTGACAAACCCGTCTGCGGAGCATTCTTCTGCTCGAACACAAACGTCAAATTCGAACCGCTCGTGACAGGTACGCAAAAAAGCGGCGCACGCATTAGGCGGCAGGGCGTTGGACCGGGCCCTGAACAGAAACAGCGGATGGGGTGGGATTCGAACCCACGGTAGGTTGCCCTACGCTGGTTTTCAAGACCAGTGCCTTCGACCACTCGGCCACCCATCCGGCATTTTTTTGATTGACTTGCGATAGCTTAGCACCGACTTCACGATTGGAAAACCGGTTGTCCACTAAGCAGCCTTAGACAGTCCGTCGCCCTGTTCGGGTTCGCTGCTCGCAGACGCCTCATGCTCGGTTTCTGCGGCGACATCGCTCTCTTCGTCAACGGTCTCGGCTGCCGCGGTCATTGGAATCGAAACTGGGCCCGAATCCTGCTCGTCGGCTTCTTCGACCTCCGCCGCAACGGTGGACTCCTCTTCGACGACCGCTTCTTCGGTCACGATTTCCTCAGCAGGCTCCTGTGAATCCGCCACAACCTCTTCGACGACGTCGGTTTGGGCGACCACCGCTGGTGTTTCTACGGCGTAAATCTCTTCGCCAGAGAAAACGACGATAATCGATCCGTCTAATTCACGGATTTTCAGCTCGTCAGGTTCCATGAACCAAGTCGCCCGAATCTCGCCTTCCCCGGTTCCGATACAGAACGTTCGTCCGACATAGTAGCCTTCGCGAATTAAAATCGACTCCGACGCAATTCCGACCGTCGCCTGACTCTCGAACTCCGCCAAATCCATTCCGGCAGCGTAGGTGGCTTGAATCCACCTGCGTAAGTGGGCGCGAACGGTCGTCAGTCGTTGGGAATTGGTCATTCGAAGCGTCTTGCCGCGGGGGTTCCTGCACTCGTGCTGTTAAGCCTGTCGGTGTATCGTTCATCGGTTCATAATGACGGTTGCATCGCATTTGCGAGTTGGAGAACGCAAGCGGAGCCCAGCTTGCCTAGTTCGCCAAAAAGCTTGTGTCGGCAATCCCCAAAACGTGTTTGGCGATCCGCTAAGGTGACTTGCGAGACCCTCCCGAGACTCACGAATAACGCCGCTGTTGCGATGCAATGACATCAGATGTGATGTGACAGAAACAAGTGATCGGCCGCAGACTGTGGCGGATTCGACAAAGAATGAAATTTTTTTCGCTCGGGACGACCGATCGTGCCGCCAACCACTTCAATGGCGGAGAATCGTCCCACACTGGAACAACAGGAATCTGGATCGAATGCGAGTTTTGTTGGACGAACAACAATTACAGGCCGGCGTCGAGCGACTGGCCACCGAAATCGACCGCTTCTACGGGAGCGAACGCCCGCTGACCGTGATCGCGGTCATGACGGGAAGCTTGGTGCTGTTTGCGGATTTGATCCGCCGTCTGTCGATGCCGCAGCGCGTCGGCGTGATCCAGGCGTCAAGCTACCGTGGTGGTACGGAATCGGGCCAGCTGGATGTCTCCGCCGATATGTTGATTGACGTTGCCGATCGCGAAGTGCTGCTGGTCGACGACATTTTTGATACAGGCAAGACACTCGACCGCCTGACAGGATTGATCAAAGACCGCGGCGCCAAATCGGTCAAGACCGCCGTATTGCTTCACAAGCACCGTGAACACGCCGTGTCGCTCCGTCCCGATTTTGTCGCGTTCGAAATCCCCGACGAGTTCGTCGTCGGCTATGGACTCGACTACCTGGACATGTACCGGAACCTGCCATACCTGGCTGTTCTGGAACCCGAAGAAATCGCCGCGACTGAGCATAAATCGAAGCAGTGAATCAATCGGATCGTCGGCTCCGTGTGCTGTTGATCGGTCGCCATTTCTGGCCATTGGGTTCGTTCGACGATGCCGGACACCTGATCGACTTGGCGACGCGGCTACATCAACTCGGCCATCATGTCGAAGTCGTTACGCCACGCCAGGCCAACACCTGGTCGGAGCAGTTTCAATTTCGCGAGTTCGCGATCCATCGGCCACTAAGAATCTTCCGCTCCGGTTGGACCAGTCGTGGCGACCGTTCCGTAGGCAAGTACATCAAGTCCTTGCGTGATTGGGTCTGCGAAAATCATGCGTCGGCGGACTTGATCTATTGTGACGGGGCGACCGAAGAGTGCGTGGCCGCCGTCGAATCGGCACGCAAACTGAATCTCCCCGTCGTGGTCCGTGTCGCCGGTTTTGGTGCCGCAAGCGACTTAACTTCTAGCGACAGCCGCCGGAACGTGCGGCGCTGCATCAGTGCGGCTCGAGACGCCGACGCAGTGGTCGTCAATTCAGCTTCCGTGCACCGACGGATGTTGAGTGAAGGGTACAACGACGCGAAGTTTTGTCGGATCCCGATCGGCATCGGTCGAGTCCCCGATTCATCGCTCCACGACAAAGCCGAACTGCGCACGGCATTGGCCAAAATTAACGGTGACCTGCACGTCTTCGACACCATGTCCGTCGTCCTGTCGGTCGAGCGGATGTGCCAAGATTCAGGGCTAATGAAACTGGTTCAATCGGCACGCATCTTGAGCGAACGGATCCCCGGACTTCAGTATTGGATGATCGGAGACGGGCCGAAGCGTGATTCGATTTTTTCACACCTCAAAGGCGAAGGACTTCGCCAAGCGATGGCGATGCCGGGATCATTTGGGATCATCGGCGACTTGTTTCAAGCAGCGGATCTGTTGGTCCATGCCGGGGATGACGGATACCAAAGCCATCTTCCGCAAGCAGTCGCACACGCGATCCCGTTGGTCATCGCGAACACCGAAGTTGCTCGTGAATTCTTCGCGGTATCAACTGCCGAAGTCCAGCAAGAGATCGCTGACGGGCGATTCGAATCTGGCATTCGCTGGTTTGAACCACAACGGCCTCGCACGCTTCGCATCGCGATCGAATCCATTTTGAGTGACATTCCGGCAGCACAGCGCCAATCCAAGGAACTTTTCAAACGCATGCACAGCTTGCGAGACGAGAATGAATCGCTGCAGGCTTACGTTCGACTGTTTCGGGGATTGGTTCAAGATCGAAACAATTCGAACGGACATCGCATGCAGGGTGCTTAGAGAACGATGAAGCGAAAACTGGCATTGATCATCCCCACGATGGACCGTGGTGGTGCGGAAAAACAGCTCGCACTGCTGGCTTGCAATCTTCCTCGCGACGAATTTGACGTGAAAGTCTTCTTGCTGACGCGGGGTGGCCCACGATGTAACGAACTACGCGATGGCGGTGTCGACTACACCGTGATTGGGAAGCGTTTCAAAGCCGATCCGAGCGCGTTGTTTCGACTGAGAAACGAACTGCAACAGTTCGCACCCGACATCGCGCACACTTGGATCTTCGCCGCAAATGCGTTCGGGCGGATGGCCGCACGTCTTGCGAAAGTCCCGGTGATCATTGGCAGCGAGCGTTGTATCGACCCGTGGAAAACATGGTGGCACTGGAAAATCGATCGCTACCTGGCAAAGCACTCTGCCGCGATGACAACCAACAGTGCCGCGACGCAGACGTTTTATACCCAGCATGGAATTTCAGCGGAGTTGTTCCATGTCATTCGCAACGGAATTCCCGCCAGGCAACCATCGTCGATCGATCGCTATGAAGCGTTCAGGCGATTGGGCGTGGCGCCGGACCGTCGTTTGATCATCTCTGTCGGTCGTCTGTGGGCACAGAAACGCTACCGTGACTTGGTCTGGGCAGGTGAGCTCGTTGGTGCGACACGGCAAGACACGACTTTCGTGGTTATTGGTGAGGGCCCGCAGCGTGACGAACTGCTTCGGTTTCGCGATGCGGTAACGACCCCAAAACACGTCGCCTTCGTCGGTCAACGCAACGATGTGGCTGATTTGCTGCCCCATGCAGATCTGTTTTGGAATGGAAGCGAGTACGAAGGGCAAAGCAACGCGGTTATCGAAGCGATGCAGGCCGGCGTGCCTGTGATCGCATCAGATATTCAGCCCAATCGAGAGCTGATCCGGAACGGGGAAACGGGTCGCTTGGCACCACTTGGTGATCGTGCCGAATTCGCTCGACACGCATTGGAGTTGCTGGACGATCCCGATGAATGCCTGCGATTGGCTGAGAACGCCAAAGCACTGGTCGAGCGTGACTTTTCCGTTTCGCAAATGATTGACGGCCATGTCGCGCTCTATCGCAAGTTGATGGCAGCACCAGCAGCGTAGCCGTTTTACTGTTTTCGGAGCTTGGACGAATGGTGGTGACAGCGGGGGGGAGGCACGAATCGGTGCGAATGTCCGTACTTGAGCATTTTATCCAGTTTTGACGGCAAGCCCTGATAAGGCATTCCGTTCGTAACGATCACGCGAACGCAAGGCTTCGGAAAATGAAATGAAACATTGGATTTGCTTCAGTTCAAAGTTGAGTAGCGGTGGCTGACAGATAACATCAAAGCGTCAATCGGAAACGCACCTGCGAAACACTTCGATCGATGCTGGCACGCCTCAGTGACGGACCTGACGGCTTCCATGCCAGCCCCACCCGCGCAAGATTGGACTCTATCGAACCCAATGGACATGCGAGAAACCCGCCGACAAACGTTCGACGAAGTCGACTTGTTGCTGGCCAATGCACGGCTACGGGACGAGCTGGAGCCCTACCGCGACGAGTCGATCGATCACTCGATCAATCGCATGCCCCTGCATGCCGAAAACGAGTACTTGGCGTCGATGCTCGCATGGGAACGCGCCCCAGCATTGCCGATCGCCGAATGGTTTGACCCGCCGCTCGCACTCGGTTCGCCGGACTCGATCAGCGAACGCGAACTTGCTGTCACGCTGTACGAAACGATCGAACGACTGCACAGCAAGAACATTGTACTACGGTGCACCGATCACCTCAGTGATCGTGACCTTTACATGATCATCTATCGCGACATCCTGCCATGCTGTGAAAAGATGGTCGACGTCCCCGGCAAGGCTATCGAGTGGATGTGTGTCGAAGACACAGACACTTGGCTGCGATTCTACGCCAGTGCCGTTGAACGACGGCGCTACCAAGAAGAACGTGGTGTTCCATTGCCTCCGGCCGAAACACCAATGTATCCACGCCATTTGCCTGAATAAGGCAGGCGAATGATCAAATGAGTGCTTCACTGATCGCGATGGTCATCCGACCGCGATCAGGATTCTTTGCGAACCAGCGTTCGTTTGGCTAAACGCCCGATCCCTTGGAAACCACGTCGGAACCATCCGCGGTTTCGATAGCGCCACATACATGCGAACGCCGCGACACCGTCTTTCCAGGTGATCTTTTTGCCTTCTTCGTAGCTGCGGTATTCGTAACCGGTCGGGACTTCTGCAATTCTGACACCGCGGGCAGCAACCTTGCTGGTGATTTCTGGTTCGAATCCGAAGCGGCATTCGCGAATCGAAATCGATCGAACGAGATCGCCACGAAACGCCTTGTGACATGTTTCCATATCGGTCAGGCGCTGGCCGGTCATACAGTTGCTGGATGCGGTCAGTACCCAATTCCCGAATCGGTGCACCCAAGACGGGTCATCGATCTCGCCCAGGTAACGCGACCCATACACGACGTCTTCGTCGCCTTTCAAAACCGGCTCGATGACTTGCAACAGATCCTTGGGATCGTATTCGGTGTCGGCATCTTGAATCGCGACGACACGACCTTGGCTATGGCGGATCCCCAATCGCACAGCCGAACCTTTGCCATGATTGCAGATCCGGCGAAGGATTTTGCGGTTGCTTCGCTGCGGCAGCGACGCCAACCAAACCGAGGTGCCATCGGTGCTGGCATCATCGATGACGATGACCTGCGTCGACTCTGGCATAACCTCATCAATCCGCTCTAAGATCTTTGGCAGCGTTTGCCGTTCATTAAAAACGGGAACGATCACGCTGAGTTCGAACGGATATTCGGCTTGGTCGATTTGTTCGAGTTGGCCGTCCACGTTTGCCAAGGCATCGTCAATTCGATTGACCAATTGGCGTGTGTCGGCGTAGTTCGAATCAAAGGCAGACACGTTGGGTTGGCTCACCGTCGTCGTGTTCGGGGTATTCATGGATGAAAAAACGATACTCTTCGGCAGGCATGGTCGTCGAGCGGGGCGCAGTGAAGAGTTGCGTCCAATTGCGGACCAGGCGTCTCGAAGCGTTCACGTCATCCTGGCGAGTACCCCTCATTGTGTTGATCGATCCGATTGCAAGGATCATTCACTTGGTCCATCAACCCGCCCTTCGTCCAGCTCCCCCTCGCGGTTGCTCGGAACTGGCTTATGATATACCAAACCAATCCACGAACTCTCTGACCGGGAAACGATGCCGCTGGAGCCTTTCTTTCTGCTGATCGCGTTGTTTCCGCTGATCGCGTATTTGTTGCTGCTGGCGATGATCCGGTTAAGCGGTCGCGTTCTGGTCACCACGGGCGGCCGCGACATCGCCGCGATCAGCTTTGCGATTTGTGGGCTGATCGCGATTGGTCCGGGGGAACTGTTTTTCCCCAAAGCAGCGGCCGGCGCTTTTGGACCCTGGGTTTGGGTCGCATTGATCACCTTTTACGCCTTGATCGTAACACTGATCGCAATGACCAGCCGACCGCGTTTGGTTGTCTATGGCCGCACGCCGGAACAGATTCTCGAACCGTTGTTAGCCGCGGCTCGCGAAATGGACCCCGATGCGAGTTGCGACAAACAGGTCATGCAAGTGTTTTTGCCGCGACTGAAAGTGCACCTGCGAGCCGCCGGAAATAAAGCTGTCGATTCGGCGACCGTCGAATCATTCGAACCGATTATCAATGCCGCATTCTGGGAAACGCTGCTCGGTCACTTGCGACACAAAGCGGCATTGACGCCGCGGCCCACACCGACACGCGGGGCGACCATGTTGCTGGTCGCTATCGCTCTAGCCAGTTACGTCGCCTTTCGCGCGATTAACGAACGTCAACAAGTCGTTGAAGGTTTTCGCGAATGGCTTTGGCGGTAGTTCCGCCGCTCGTTACATCCGCACGCCAACCGTCAGCAAAATGTTGGCGTAGCGTTGCTGGTCCGCCGTTTGGATCGTCAGAACGTGATCTTCGGTGCTGACCGCTTTGTAGAAGTCCCACTTCTCGATCGGTTGTAAGTCGAGATCCAGGCCTTCGTTGCGAATCGTCTTTCGATAATCATCCCAGACCGGCGGGTCCCCGTCCAATGCATAAGGCCCCTCCGTTTCCGTTTTCATCGTCTCGATCTTTTCCACCGGGATCGCCGAAATCAACGCTTCCAAAACCTGGTCGCAAGTCGGGACACCTGGCATCAAATTCAAACTGACCAGTTCCGCACGAGGCCCCCGTTTGCTGGCAGCCGGATAGTTCCCGTCGGCAATCAAAATGGTACTGTGATGCCCGGACGCTGCCAAAATGGAAGAGATCTGGGGGTGAATCAGTTTGTGGCGTAACATAGTGCGGTGCGGTACAAGAGAGAGGCTTTCAATGTTGCGATCGACGATCCGGTTGTTTGCCGATCCAATCAATTTCCCGATCATACCCTTAGGCTGACCGCCGTGTGGCAGCAACGACTAAACCTGGGCACCTACTTCGGAATCGCCGTTTACGTCCACTGGTCGTTTGCGCTGCTAGTGGCCTATGTCGGTTACGCAGGCTACCAGGATGGTCTGTTAGGAACCCTATTCGGCATCGCCGTTCTAGGCGGCATGTTTTTCTGTGTCACGCTGCACGAATATGGCCATGCATTGACCGCCAGGCGTTTCGGAATCGACACGCTTGATATCACTTTGTTCCCGATCGGCGGCGTCGCACGGTTAATGAAAATTCCACGCGTCCCGTGGCAAGAATTCTTAGTGGCGATCGCCGGCCCAGCCGTGAACGTTGTGATCTTGATCGTGCTGTTTACGGCTTGGTGGTTTCTACCAGAGGACTGGTTGCCTTCGCCGATTTCGATTTTGACCAACGAGGTCGCCGAAGCCAAATTTGCCGAAGCGTCGAATTCGATCGGCTTGATGGGCTACATGATCGCCATGGTTGCGGTAAACACAGTGCTGATCCTGTTTAACTTCATCCCCGCCTTCCCGATGGATGGCGGACGAGTCTTACGCAGTATTCTAGCGATGGCTCTCGAGTATCGCCGTGCGACCCGAATTGCGGCGACAATCGGAGTGTTCTGTGCCATCCTGATGGGCTGGGTAGCGATTCAATTTCAAGCCATTCCCGCCGGGCTGATCGCGTTGTTCATCTGCTATGCGGGAATCTCCGAAGCACGTCATGTAGATATCGTCGAACCGTTGCGTGGCTTCTCGGTTTCGCAAGGCATGATCCTCGACCCACCGGCCGTCCATTTCACAACGCCACTGGTGGACTTGGTACAGCGGATCCGCAGCATCCCGCTGGAATGCATTCCGGTGGTTGATGGTGCCGGCTACAACATCGGGGTAGTGACCGTCGCCGACATCGCCGAGGCCCTCAAGAATGACGCAGACCTGTCGACCACAGCCGGACAACTGGCGCGTCACGATGTACCGGTACTACCTCCCGATGCACCGCTCGAATCCATCATCTCGGGACTGCCGACGCAATTTCGTCAATTTCCAGTCACCGATCCTCATGGACGTCTGCTTGGCGTCTTAAATCTTAGCTCTGTCCGCGACCGGATCTCACTCGGGCCGATTGGCTTGCCAATGGAACAGGTCTCGCCAGCCGAGCCGGAACTGTTCATCTAAAACTGAATCGCACCAGATCACGGGACAGCGCCGGGCGACGGTGTCTTTCTGCGACCTGATGGAAATTTATCGCGGGTGCCCATTTCGCGCCCCATCTGGCCTCCATTGATGCCCTACGCTAACGAGTCCTAAGGTGACTCGAACGACTCGTGTAGGCGAAATCGCTGTGAATGAGGCAATCAAAGACTTTCTAGACCAACTGTTTATCGGACCGGTTTGGCCAGCCTCGGTGCTGGTCTGCTTGATGGTGCTTTATGCACTGATCGCGATGATCGGATTGGTGGATCTAGGTCTCGAAGGTGACGTTGATATCGACGGTTCTCTGGACCTTGATCCAGGAGCGGACGGGATCGACTTGGAAGCCGATGGTGGCGATTTCGAACTTGGTGACTTTGATGTCTCGCAAGGTGGCTTGGCAGGATTGCTGACCGGAATGGGTGCGATGACGATCCGGCTAACGAACTTCGGGCGCGTCCCGTTGGTGATCTGGTTCGGCGTTTTCACCCTGGTGTTCTGGGCGGTTTCGTACGGGCTGTGGCACGGCTTCGATTCCGAATCCTATGCCCCCACGTGGATCCCAGTGATTTTGCTGACGATCCGCAACGGGGTGATCGCGATGGTCGCGACCAAACTCGCGACTGAGCCTTTGGTGGGACGCTTCGAACCTCAGCCGGGATACGACCAGCACCGTCTGATGGGCGGTACTTGTGAAATTTCGTCGGTAAGTGCGACCCCATCATTCGGGCAAGCTAAGTTTCGGACGAATGCTGCGCCTTTGCTGCTAAATGTCCGTACAAACGGGCCAGAGATACCAAAAGGGACGGAAGTACGGATCGTAGCTTTTGATCCTGCACGACGTATTTACACCGTTACAGAAATCAAACCGGAGACTGAATTGTGACCACAATGTATCCAGGAATCCTGATCTTGGCTGACGGATGGGAGGCGCCGACCGCGTTCTTCCTCGGTCTGGTCGTGGTCGTTTTCTTCGCTGTGATTGCAACGTTCAAGAAATGCTTCAACGTCGTCGGCCCTGACAAAGCGATCGTGCGGACGGGACGCGGACCGATGATGGTCGCAACCGGCGAAGGCATGCTGGTCTTTCCAGTCATCCATCGCTACGAGTTGATGGACCTGTCGCTGAAGAGTTTTGAAATCAGCCGCCAAGGCAGCGAAGGTTTGATCTGTCGCGACAACATCCGTGCCGACATCAAGGTCGCATTCTTTATCCGCGTCGACAGCTCGATCGAGCAGATCAAAGAAGTCGCTGCATCGATCGGAGCAAAACGCTGCTCCGAAATCGACACCCTCCGTGAACTGTTCGACGCGAAGTTCTCCGAAGCACTGAAGACGGTCGGAAAGCAATTCGATTTCGTCGAGCTTTACGAAGAACGTGACAAGTTCAAAGCCGAGATTCTGAAAGTCATCGGCACCGACTTGAACGGTTACTGCTTGGACGACGCGGCGATCGATTACCTGGAACAAACGCCTTTGGAAATGTTGTCGCCGAACAACATTCTGGATGCCGAAGGGATCAAGAAAATCACCGAACTGACCGCGGCCGAAAAGGTCAAGGAAAACCAGTTCACCCGTGACAAAGAAAAGACGCTGAAAAAACAGGACGTCGAAGCCGAAGAAACAATCCTTGCTTTGGAACGCCAACGCGTCGAAGCGGTCGAAAAACAACGCCGCGAGATCGCCGAGATCACCGCCCGCGAACAAGCCTCGGCAAAGAAGGTCCACGAAGAACAACGCCTGGAATCCGAACGGGCTCGCATCGCGACCGAAGAAGAAATCGGTGTCGCAACTCAAAACAAAGACCGCCAAATCTTGGTGGCACAACGAAACAAAGAAAAGACCGACGCGGTCGAACTCGAACGTGTCAATCGAGACCGCGACTTGGAAGCCACCGAACGCCTGCGGGTTGTCGGTGTTGCCGAAGTCGAAAAAGAAAAGGCGATCGAAACCGAACGCCGCAACATTCAAGAAGTCATTCGCGAACGTGTCTCCGTCGAACGCGCTGTAGTCGAAGAACAAGAGCGTATCAAAGACACCGAAGAGATCGCGAAGGCCGAGCGTCTGAAGAAGGTTCAGGTCACCGCTGCCGAAATGAAGGCAGAAGAGGAACTAATCCGCCAAACCAAACAGGCTCAAGCGGAAAAAGAATCCAGCGCATTGCTGGCTGAAAAGGTCCGCATCGAAGCCGAAGCAAAACGCGACGCCGCCGAAAAAGAAACCGCAGCCGCGAAGATGCTGGCCGAAGGCGAAGCGGCAACCTCCGCCGCCAAGGGCTTGGCAGAAGCACGCGTGCAAGAAGCCAAAGCGGCAAGCTTGGAAAAAGAAGGCACCGCCGAAGCGACCGTCATGGAAAAGAAAGCGGTTGCCGAAGCCAAGGGCATCGAAGCCAAAGCGGCTGCCGTCGAGAAACAAGGCATGGCCGAAGCCAACGTCGACTTGGAAAAATACCGCGCCGAAGCGACCGGTATCACCGAGAAGGCCGAAGCGATGAAAGTGCTCGACAGCGTCGGCAAGGAACACGAAGAATTCAAGTTGCGACTCAACAAAGAAAAGGACGTCGAGATCGCGGCCATCGATGCACAGCGTGGAATTGCCGAAAGCCAAGCGGGTGTCGTCGGCGAAGCACTCAAAGCCGCTCGGATCGACATTGTCGGTGGCGATGGCGAGTTCTTCGAACAGATCACCTCGGCCGTCAAGGGTGGCAAGGCGATCGACCGGTTCGTGTACAACAGCCGTGTTGCGACCGACATCAAGGACACGTTCTTCGATGGCAATGCCGAGTACTTCAAAGACCAGCTCAGCGGCCTGATCAGCCAGTTCAACCTGGATACCGACGGCGTCAAAGACCTGTCGATTGCGGCTTTGATCGCAAAAATGATGGGAATGGCCGGTTCCGAGGACATGCGTTCTCAACTGACCAGCCTGTTGGGCATGGCCGGAACGGCGAACATCGCCGACCAAAAAGCCGGCCGTGTGCTCAACACCACCGCGACGCCCTCTAAAGCCACGAAAGCTTAGGCGACTCGCCTGCCCCGATGCGGCGGATCAACAACTGTTTCATCAGCCCGGTTGGTCCGCCGCTTCACTCCGTCAGCACTTGACCCCAACGTCTTCCACGCTTTTCAACAGGTAAAGGGAGCCCGACGATGACCGACTCCCAACTCGCCGCTGGCACGTACGAAGTCCTGCGGAACCGGATGCGTGAGGCCGCCAACGACCTTCGCGGACGACTGGCGAATCTGAACGACGCCCGCGCCGAAGTGTTCGGCAACATCGAAACCAAGTTGCTTTCGACCGAGCGCGTCACCACCGAACACAACTGTATCCCTCGCGATCTGGTCTCCGTCGGCGATCAGTTCCTGTTCGGCTACAACGTCCAATTCGGATTGAAAACCGAAATCGGTCTCGACGACGTTTTCTCCGCGTACCAGTTCTCCGACAACCAATTCCATTCAAAACCGCTGGACGTCTTAAGCGATTCACGATTCCAGAGCGACTTTTCGGAACTCTATCGCTTTTATAAAGGCACGTCATTTTCGCGTTTCTTTCGTGTCGGCCCAATGCTGCACATGGTCTTCCAAGTCGGCAAGACCGAGCGTGATATCAAGACGTTCAAATGGCGTGTGACGACAGACGGGCTGGAGTACATCGACAACCGCAGCGAACACGAGGTCAAAGACCCGCCGCAACACGAATTCCGCTGGACACGCACCACACGTGACCAACATCGTTATGGCGAACACCCACACATCTCGATCGATGACATCGTGTTCGTCGAAACGGTCGGTGGCGACCTGACGATCAAAGTCGAAAACAACACCGGCAGCGGCGAAGGCATCTATGCGGAACCCGTCGATAACTCGGACCAAAAACTAGACGACGCCGAAATCCATTACGCGATTCTTGGCAACCTCGTCCTCTTGAAAATGAAACCGTACCAAGAGGACACGACTCGGTACCTAGTTTACAACAGCAAGATCCAACAAGTCGTCCGTGTTGACGAGATCGCCGCTTCCTGCGTGATGTTGCCTGGCGACCAGGGCTTGATCTTCCCCGGCGGGTACTACCTGCAAACCGGCGAATACAAACGATTTGACACGGGCTTGAGTGACATGCGGTTCCAACGGACCATCGCATCGTCCAATGGCGAAGATTTTCTGTACCTGTTCTACTCGACGCAATCCGGCACCTACGTCCAGCTCCGATACAACCTGATTCGTCAAACCGTCGACACGCCACTGGTTTGCCACGGCCAAACGTTTTTCGAACGTGGCGAAATGGTTTGCTTCCGCACTCACGAAGAAGCTCAAAAACATCACGCGATCCAGATTTGGCAAACACCATTCACCGGGCCAAACTTCGTCCCCGAAAATCAAACCGATTCGCTGCTGTTCAAAATCGGCAACAAAGAAATCGTCCGTGGGATGGCCGAGTGCAGCGAACTACTGCAACTGATCGACAAAGACGACAGCTACGAAGGCTTGTACGTTGACCTAAACAAGAAATCCAGCGACATCCTGGATAGCTATTTTTGGATCGACAAGGAAGAAACGAAGCAGCTCAACGAGCCGATCCAAAGAATCCGCGAAGCGGCATCAGCGGCGGTCGAAGAATTCGAAAAGGTTGTCCGCGTTCGCAAACAAACCACCGATCGAACGACGACGGTCAAGTCAGAGATCGACGAATTGATCAAGAAGATCGAGCGTGCTCGGTTCGATTCGATCGACCACTTTGTCGATGCGTTGGCAAACCTCCGCTCTCAGCGCGGCCATGCACTTGGCCTGAAGGAGCTTCGTTACGTCGACGAAACACTCGTCGAACAACTCGAAAAAGACACTGCCGAATGGAGCGATCGGATCAGCCGTCGCTGTATCGATTTTCTGCTGACACCAGGAGCTCTCGATCCCTACACCCAGCGAATCGAAGACGCGAAGGAACGCGTTGCCGACGTCAGTACCGTTGTCGAGTCCAAGGCACTTGGCGAAGAGATCGATGCCGCCGCAGCGCAGCTCGAAATGCTTACCGAAACGGTCAGCAATCTGCGCATCGACGACACCACCAAACGGACCGAAATCATCGACGCGATCGGTGACGTGTTTGCCTCGGTCAACCGTGTCCGCAGCGCACTGAAAACGCGAACCAAAGAGCTGGTCAGCGTCGAAGGACGCGCCGAATTCGCGTCACAGCTCAAACTGCTCGAACAGACCACCTCCGGATACCTGGATGTCTGCGACAGCCCCGAGCGATGCGACGAATACCTGACCAAAGTCATGGTCCAGCTGGAAGAGTTGGAAGGCAAATTTGCCGAGTTCGACGACTTTATTGAACAGCTCGCCGTCCGCCGCGAAGAAGTTTACGCGGCGTTTGAGTCTCGAAAAATCCAACTGGTCGAAAAACGCAATCGCCGGGCCGAGTCGTTGGCCTCTGCTGCCGACCGAATCTTAAAAGGCATCGACAATCGCGTCCGCTCGATGGAATCATCGGACGATATCGCCGCATACTTCGCCGGCGACTTGATGGTCGAGAAAGTTCGCGACATCGTCGAACAGCTCCAAGAGCTTGACGACGCGGTGCGCGTTGAAGATTTGCAAAGTCGACTGAAAACAATTCGCGAAGATTCAGTCCGACAACTCAAGGACCGACAAGACCTTTACGAAGCCGGTGGCGATATCATCCGCCTGGGCAACCAGCGTTTCGCTGTCAACACTCAGCCGCTCGATTTGACAACCGTGCTGCGTGATGACGCGATGTGCTTGCACTTGACCGGCACGCAGTATTTTCGCGCGATGGTCGATCCGGCACTCGAAGCCGCACGCGACCTTTGGAACCAGGAACTGATCAGCGAGAACCGTCACGTCTACCGGTCCGAGTTCCTAGCCGTCAACCTATTCGACTCGATCAAACGAAGCGGCGGCACATTACCAGCGCACGACGACATCACCGCGTCCTGGATCCAATCCCAAATCGGCGGCCGCTTCGAAGAAGGCTATGCGAAGGGCGTCCACGATCACGACGGCGCATTGATCCTAAAAGCGCTCGTCGAACTGGACTCACAAATCGGACTGCTTGCCCACGCTCCTGACGTTCGCACTGCCGCGTTGTTTTGGTTCTACAAGCGACTCGACACAAAATCGCGGCAAAGCATGGTCGACTGGATCAGCGGTTTTGCGAACCTCGCCAAAGCGTTCCCCAATGCCGAGCCTGCCGAACAATTTCGATCTCGGCTAGCAGAACTAGCCGCGGAGGATCAGTCGTCTTGGGAAGCATTGTTTGGAACGAGTGTGAGCTCTCAAGCGATCGCCGCTTACCTGTTCGACCAATTGATTTACTCTGCGAAAACGCCAACGATCAGCTCTCATGCGAGCGATCTGATGCAGCAGTTCTGCGGATCGGTCCCAGAAGTCGACCGCGACAAACTGCTTTCCAAGGCTCTCAAGAGTAACGAAGCGGACGCCGAACGTAGCTTCCTGCTTGCCCGCAACTGGGCCGATGCGTTTCTCGCCAACGTTTCGGCGGACAACGCGATTGATCCGCCAAAGCTCTATCGCAACGAACTGGCTTGGCTGATCCTTTCCGGCGGAACACAAAACGCAACTATCACCGAAGCCCCCGTGTCGACTTCGGTCGACGGCCTCGTCGGTAGCCATGACAATCTGGCCAGCGGATCGCTGGTGGTGCACTACCACGAAATGCTCGGACGTGTTCGCCGCTACATCGATGATGTCGTGCCGCGTTATCGGGAATTGAATCGCACCAAAGGCCGATTGGTCGACGACGCCCGCGACGACATGCGGCTGGACGAATTCAAACCGCGCGTTCTGACAAGCTTCGTTCGCAACCGATTGCTGGACGAAGTGTACTTGCCGCTGATCGGCGACAACCTTGCCAAGCAAATGGGTGCCGCCGGCGAGAACAAACGCACCGATCGCATGGGATTGCTGCTGCTGATTTCACCGCCTGGTTACGGCAAAACGACCTTGATGGAATACGTCGCCAACCGCTTGGGTTTGGTGTTCATGAAAATCAACGGTCCGGCAATCGGACACCAAGTCACTTCGCTGGATCCCGCCGAAGCCCCCAACGCTGCTGCCAAAGAAGAAGTCGAGCGGCTGAACTTGGCACTCGAGATGGGCGACAACGTGATGTTGTACGTCGACGATATTCAGCACACGCACCCAGAATTCCTGCAAAAGTTCATCTCGCTATGCGATGCGACGCGAAAGATCGAAGGCGTCAGCAACGGGCGTACACGCACGTATGACTTGCGTGGTCGACGCGTCGCCGTGGTCATGGCCGGTAACCCCTACACCGAAAGCGGCGAACGGTTCCAAGTTCCCGACATGCTTTCCAACCGGGCCGACGTTTATAACCTCGGCGAGATTATCGGCGATTCGGCTGACGCGTTCGAAATGAGCTACCTGGAAAACTGCCTGACCAGCAACTCGACGCTCGCGCCGCTTTCGACGGCTGCCCCCGAAGACGCACGTGCGATCATCCGCGCGGCCGAACGCGATAGCGTCGAAGGCATCGAATTGCAAAGTAACCTGTCGTCCGATCAGGTCCGCGACATGTTCGAAGTCATGCGAAAGCTGCTCCGTGTCCGTGACGTTGTCTTACGCGTCAACCGCGCTTACATCCGCAGCGCTGCACAAGCCGACGCCTATCGCACCGAGCCGCCGTTCAAGTTGCAAGGTAGCTACCGGAACATGAATCGCATCGCCGAAAAAGTCGCTGCGGTAATGAACGAGCAAGAACTCCAAACGCTGATCGTCGCAACGTACGAACAAGACGCACAAACGCTTACAACAGACAACGAAGCGAACGTGCTGAAGTTCAAAGAACTGATGGGGATTCTTAAACCTGACGAACAGGAACGCTGGGACAGCATCAAATACGCCTTTGTCGAAAGCGTCCGCATGCAGGGTCTCGATAGCGACGACCAAGCCGGCCAGCTGATGCGGCAACTCGCTTCGATGCGTGACGGTCTCGAATCGATTCGCCAAGTCATCTCCAAAGCGATTGCGTCAACCAATCAAGGCACCGAAGAGCGAATGGACGCACGTTTGGACTTGCTCCGTCAAAGCTTGGCCGCGTCCGCTGACCAAGTCACGATGACGCTGCGTTCAACCGGCGAACAGCTGGAAAAAATCAGCCAGCATCAAGCGACCGCCGAGCCGCCCGAACAGCGTGTCCTGGTCCAGCACAAAGTCCCACGCGTCCTCGCTGACTTGATCAAAGGCCAATTCCATCTGATGCAAGAATGGCTGCGGCCGATCCTGTCCGAATCGCTTGACAACGGCAAAGACCTACAGCGGCTGAAATCGCAGCTCGACGCGATGGAACTGAACTATCGCGAGATCGAAAAGTCGTTTGACGCGGCCCATGGCGAAGGAATTGACGTCGATGCGAAGCTGCCCGATGACTCGGAGTAGTTTGGAGGCAGCGTTTTGGTGCTAGTTGGCCCGCAGATTGCACGCTGCATAATCGTAAAAGCTGTCGCATTCGGCAAACTGTCTGGTGATTGGCAAAATCGCGACCACCAAATTGGGCAACGGATCAGGCAATCTGGTAAAGCTGGCGCGGTGCAAAGTGCCCAAATAGCCGTTTTTTCTGCCGAATCTTTCGCTTTTCGCTAACGTCCTGCGTACCTTTTAGAGACGAACGCGCGGATCCGTACTCGGTCGCGTTTTCACACCCATTCAAAGAAAACTACTCGACGGTATTCTCACGATGCCTCGCTTGAAGACACTGCTACAGCTTGTAATCACATCCTCGGTCGCTTCTTCCGCTGTTACCGCATCGGCGCAGAATTACTGCTTCCCGCAAGCCTATCGGCTGCGACCGGCGACGATCTACGAAGAACAAACCGTGACTCGGATGCGACCGGTGACGCGTACAGAAATGGTCGCGGAAGAGGTCACTTCGTATCGGCCTGTGGTCCGCGAGAGAACGGAAATGCGCGAGGTCACGGTGCCAGTCAACACCGTTGAAACCAGCTACCGCGAGGAACGCTACACGGTCTGGAAACCGGTCACGACGACGTCTTATCGCGATGAAACGTACCAAGAAACGAAGTACGTGTCCGAAACGGCTGAACGCGAAGAACAATACACGACCTTCCGACCAGTCACCGAAACGTCGTACTACCAGCAGCAGTACACTGTCCAGCGGCCAGTGACTGAGACGGCATACGTCCAGCAACAATACGCGGTCCAGCGTCCCGTCACCGAAACGCAAATGACGACGCAGCAGTACACAACGATGCGGCCGCAAACCACGATCGAAAATCAAACGGTCGACGCGGGCGGATACGTTCCACAGACAACCGTCACGCCAGGCAGCTACGGGTATGGGCTGAAGTACCAGCGCGCACTGTATGCGACGCCAGGCCCACTTGGCATTTTCGCCCGCGTTCATGGCGGAAACGTCGTTACACCGACCTACACCCCACCGACTGCCCAAACGCAGTACGTCTATCGCCCCAACTACATCCAGCAGCAAGTCGCGCGGACGTCGTACATGCCAGTGACGGAGCAGGTCCAAGTGCCTGTTCAAGTCCAGCGGATGCAGACTGAAATGGTCACTCAAAACGTCCCCGTCCAGCAGACGCGGATGGAGAGCCAAGTGATCACCCAAAAGGTTCCCGTTCAAACGACCCGAATGGTTCCCACAACCATGGTCCGTAAGGTGCCCTACATCGTGCAGCGTCCGGTCACGGAAACCCACACCCGGAAAGTTCCTGTAACGACCCAGCAATGGGTCACCGAAGAACGTGTCCGCAAAGTTCCGGTCCAAGAAACCCGCGTGAACTATGTCACTCGCAAAGTTCCACAAACCGTACGCTACACCGAATACGAAGCCGTCACCCAAACGGTCCGAAAGCCAGTTGTCCGCGAAGTGATGGAGTCCTACACCGAAACCGTCACCGTTCCGCGTCAAATCATGCAGCGTGTGCCGCTGACGTACTACGACGCTTACAGCCCAGCGATTCTGAGCGGTTACAGTACCCTTGGTGTCGAGCCAGAAACTGTCGAAGCTCCTCAAGCCATCATGCAACCCGAAACGGATTCGGAACCTGAACTGCGTTTGAAGCCCGCTCAGGGATTCGATGGTGAACCACAAACGCGTTTGAAAAGCTACGAGTCGGTGCTGCCGGCACCAAAGTCGCCATCAAGCCCTAGTGATGAATCCGCTGGGGAACCATCGGAATTGGAAGGCCCGGCTAATTCGGACGTCGATGCTCCCGCCGTCATCGACGCTG
This sequence comes from Rhodopirellula sp. MGV, assembly GCF_002251265.1. Lineage (NCBI taxonomy): Bacteria > Pseudomonadati > Planctomycetota > Planctomycetia > Pirellulales > Pirellulaceae > Rhodopirellula > Rhodopirellula sp. MGV. Next base: position 79,683 of record NZ_NPDI01000025.1, read on the forward strand.
GATGGAAGATTCGCTACACGCCACAGTTCGTAAGAACGATCTAGTAGCGAGCGATTGGCTTGATTGACGAGATGCGAAAGGGGCCTACCGAGGCCCCTTTTTTTTATGCGCCGCGATCGTTGATGTGCGATCATTTTCTTCGCGGCTGAAGTCAGTCAACGGTCGACTCACACCGTCATCGCTTCATGGGCACTTCGCTGCCGTTGACGCGTAGAGTTGCCGTCCAAAAACTCGAATCGATTTCGACGCTCGTCACTGTTGCATCCAGTGGAGCAACCGACACTCCATCGATAAAAATTGTTGTCGGGGAAAACACGAACGAGTGACCGCCAGCTTCGATTTCAGTCGACGGTGAATTCGCAGAACAAGAGAAAGGTCCGTTGATCACCGCGGTGCCTCCGTTGGGCAACGATGCGGTTCCAGAGACCTCGGAAGACTGATAAAGCAATGCGATCAGACCGCAGCCCGCGATAAAAACGATCACCGCAAGAAAACTTACAATAGGGCCGAAAATTGAGCGTCGCATTGCTTCCTGGTCCATCTCAATCGTCCGTGCTAAAAGATTGGTTCTCGAGCGATAGTGACACTATCAGCGTAACTATTCGATCGCAATACGACTAAGAGCTGCCTATCGCTCCGCGACAGTAGCGTTTCTTCCCAACAAACAAGGCGCCCCTGGAAACAATGAATACTTGGATGCAAAAGGCCGTGGAGCTCATCATGCGTCCGTCTCCGCGTCCACTTCGTCTTTGTAGTAAATGCGAGCGGCGACCAGCTTATCGCAGTGGGAACAGTGCGCAGGAATCCGTTTTCCAATAGAGGCGGCACGCCAACGAATTCCACCGGCGTCCCAGACGGATCGTTCCTTCCCACAGAGCGTGCATTGAATCATCCAATGCTTGGACGAATTGCAAACTTCATCGTACAGCGACGATGGAAAAAACATACGAGCCAAAGTCTGCGGAAAACTCATTGTCCAGCTCCTGGTCAGAGGGTCGTCAAATGCTCTGCGTAACGGACGGAATTGATGGGGAACTCAGTTGCACCTACAGCCTGTTGTTGAGTCACTGGTACGGCAAACAGTTGAATGCCATTCTTGATTGGGCACCTATCGTACGCTTTCAGGGCGGACAACACGAGATTGTTTCGCATTCCCTCCCCCAACGACAACAAATCCGCCCCGTAGTGGATTTTGTCAAAAACCCCTAAGCCATCAACTCAACCAAACCCCGGATCATTAACAAGGTCCACCATGCGTAGTGGATTTTGTTAAAAATCCCGATCCAGCATCGCATCCAACTCCTGGATCTTTAACAAGATCCACTACCCGGAAGCTGCTCTTGAACAAGGTCACCAATACGTAGTGGATTTTGTTAAAAATCCCAATCCAGCACCGCATCCAAGCTCCGGATCTTAAACAAGATCCACTACCAAAAACTGCCAAATTGGACGCGGCATGCGGCGTCGTTTAAATTGCTTGGCTCCGCTAGCTTTGCTTATCAGCCAAACCACAAGAACCACGAGATCTGCCGATGATTCGATTCGATCACCCCATTTCGACTAATCGACTCGTTCGTTGCGCGTACTTGCTCGTCGCCGCATCGCTGACTCAGTTTGCCTATTCGTCCCATGCAAATGCGGAGTCGACTGAACGCCCCAACATCGTGTTCATCTTTGCCGACGATCAGTGCTTTGACACGATCGCGGAACTCGGCAACGACGAAGTACAGACACCGAACTTGGACAAACTCGTTCGACGTGGGACCGTTTTCACGCACGCCTACAACATGGGTTCGTGGAGCGGTGCGGTGTGCGTCTCCAGTCGCATGATGCTGAACTCGGGACGCTTCCTTTGGGACGCCCATTCCCGTTACCAAACTGCCGAACAAGAACGTCGCGAAGGTCGCTGGTGGTCTGAGTTGATGAAGTCGGCCGGCTATCGAACCTACATGACCGGTAAATGGCATTGCCGCGCAAACGCGGAGAAATCCTTTGACGTTGCCCGTGACGTCCGCGGCGGAATGCCAAAGCAAACGCCTACCGGCTACAACCGGCCACTAGTTAATCCGACCACCGGCGAAGTCTCGGATCCCTGGTCACCGAGTGACCCTGCGTTTGGCGGTTTTTGGGAAGGCGGAACGCACTGGAGCGAAGTGGTTGCCAACCATTCGAAAGGCTTCATCGACGAAGCGAGCCAACGAGACGAACCGTTCTTCATGTACTTGGCGTTCAACGCGCCGCACGATCCGCGGCAGTCACCCGCCGAATATGTCGCGAAGTATCCGGTCGATCAAATCAAGCTGCCAGTAAACTTTTTGCCCGAATATCCCTATGCCGAAGCGATGGGCGCGGGACGACAACTGCGTGACGAACGACTCGCACCATTCCCACGAACGCCAATCGCCGTACAAACCAACCGACAAGAATACTACGCGATCATCACGCACATGGACGCGATGATTGGGCGGATCTTGTTAGCGCTCGAACAATCGGGAAAAGCTGACAACACCTGGATCTTCTTCACCGCCGATCACGGATTGGCATGTGGGCAACATGGTCTGATGGGCAAACAGAATCTCTACGACCACAGCGTTCGAGTTCCCTTCATCGCGATCGGCCCCGGTGTCGCTCCTGGAAAACGAATTGATGCGCCGATTTATCTGCAAGACGTGATGCCGACGACGCTTGAACTTGCCGGCGTCGCGCGCCCTGATCATGTTCAATTCCAAAGTCTACTTCCGCTTCTGGATGGCGAGCCCAGTCAGTACGACGCGATCTATGGCGCGTACCTCGATCGCCAACGCAGCGTGCGGACCGATCGATACAAATTGATCGTTTATCCGACGGCTAAAACGGTTCGGCTCTACGATATCGCAAACGATCCGCTCGAGATGAACGACTTGGCCAGTTCACCGAGCCATCAAGAAAACCTCACGTCGCTCTTCGATCAGCTTGTTGCCAAGCAAGCCAATCTACGCGACAAGTTGGATCTCGGTGAACTCGAGAGCTACCAACCCGTTGCCCTTCGCGAGTGATATCGGCCTACATGGGACTCGATGTGTCCAACCCACATCCGCCGCTAAACTCCGAATACCGGGTGGGCGGGCGCTTTCGGTCCTGGCCATTCGATTCCAAGTCCCATCAGCCACTGCGATTTCGGGATCCCATAGTCATCGAACAGATCCGGCCGAAACAGTGCCAACGCGGACGAGATCACACCCGAGTTTTCTGTTTCGAGTCCATTGCCATAGGACACTCGACGCTGAAGCATTTCTCGCATCGACGCGATCATCAACCAACTTGTCATCGTGCGATGCCGTTCGGTACCACACTCACGGAGCTCAGTGCGGAACGCTTGAGCGCGTTGGCGATTGACACAGTAATCGATCGGCAGGTCTGGGTTGATGGTCACACGAGCGACCAGCCAATCGGCCCAGCGTTCCACACCCAACCTCAGTCGGTTCAAACGAACGATCATTGCCAACGGTGCCGCAGTGGCTTCAAGCAAAATCTGTCCGATACGATAGCTGGCTTCAATTTGCGAGTGGAACACGCCATGGGTGACCGCCGCTAAACGTTCGTTGCAATCGAATAGCAGCGACGATTCGCAAACGCTGCCAAGCGTCGCAACGACGCGTGTTAGCATCTCTGAAATAATGATGTCGTCCAAGACGCCTTCGTTTTCATCCCACCACTGATGCAACGTCGGAAAGTCACCAGAATTCTTTGCGGTTCGATAGCCGGCCATCACCTTGTGCCACTCTTGGTGCCGTGTACGGAACGCAGTCCAGTACTGCATGATCGTTTCAGACGAGACTCGGCGTTGGCTTTTCGCAATCGAGTCACCGTGGCAGGCAAGGGTTGCAGCGAGGTCGGCAATAGCAAGTCGGTTCATTGGCGGTTCCATAGATCGAGATGTCCCTGGGCAGACAACTCGGTCCAAAGCACCGCCTGTGCCAGCGTCGCATTTGTGCAAGATCACTCGTAAAATCAGCATCCGATGCGACTCGCTGTTGCGTTTCGGCAACGCCGCTGTTGCCATGCATCATCGCGCGTGTGACGGGAACCAACAGCCCACCCCCACGGCAACCCAGACTTGCCTGCCCCCCGCTATCGTTGGCCGAAAGCGATTTTTCAATTGGTCCAGCCAGACACGTATTTGATTCTTGTGGTGCAAATCACGCCCACTCGTTTCCGCGGTGCCGCATTCCGCTGGTTTTGCCCTGCCGATTGGACCATCCTATAGGCGTCTCTCGGTCTGGGCGCCGCGCAGCGACGCCGATCGATTGATCGTTCATCCAATCAACACCGATCGCCTTGATGAAATTGAACTGTCTCCGAACGATGGTGGCTGCCATCGTAGTCGCCATGCTTGCCGGGTCGGCCGGAAGCAACTCGGTTCGAGCCGAAGAAATCCGGACTTGGATCATCCGCTACGATTCTGACACCGACACGCTGCGGCGCCGCTTTCGCCTGCCACTCGATCAGAACGCCCGAAAGCTGACCCAGCAAACGATCGCATCCTGGCTGGAACGGTTAGGCGAAGTTGACTTTGACGAACTCGATGCGGTGGAAAAAACAGACTACCTGCTGTTTCGGTCGGAGCTCGAATACCAACAAGCTCATCGTCAACTGCAATGGAAACGCGACGACGCCGCAGCAGAGCTTCTCCCCTATTGGAAAGACCTGCTGAAGTTTTGCTCCGATCGTGAAGAGGTCACCCCGATCGATGCGGTCCAAGTCGCAGGAGTACTTGATACTGTCGCCGCAACAGCCGAACAGCTTGCCAAAGACGTCAAAAAGACTGATCCAAGCGACACGTCAGAAGCGACCGTTCAGTATCGTCTCCAAGGCTTGCGCGCGGCCGAGCTCATTTCCGAGTTCAAAGATTGCTTGTCCGAAGCCCATCGTTTCTACGACGGCTATGACCCACAATACAGTTGGTGGGCGGAACAGCCGATGAAGCGACTGCAGGACGCACTCACTTCACACCGTACCGCAATTCGCGACCGCTTGGTGGGTGTGCCTGATTCAGACCGCGAGACAATCATCGGGTTGCCAATCGGCGCCGACGGTTTGGAACTCGAACTCCAGCACGAATGGATCGCCCATTCGCCCTCCGAACTGATCGAGCTCGCGAACCGCGAAATGAAATGGTGCGACGAGCAAATGGCGATCGCGTCGAAGGAACTTGGTTTCGGCGACGACTGGAAAGCGGCGCTAGAACACACCAAGTCGAAGCACGTCCAGCCGGGTGATCAGCCAAAGATGATCCACGACTTGGCTTGGGAAGCAATCCGATTTTTGGAATCACATGACCTCGTCACCGTGCCACCACTGGCCGCAAACGGCTGGCGCGTGACGATGATGTCGCCAGAGCGGCAACGTGTGAACCCGTACTTTTTGGGCGGTCCAATGATCATCGTGTCATTCCCGACCAACGAGATGTCACATGACGAAAAACTGATGAGCATGCGGAGCAACAACGAGCACTTCGCTCGCGCAACGGTGCACCACGAGTTGATCCCTGGTCACCATTTGCAACACTACATGTTGCCACGCTACCGCGCGTATCGCTCGATCTTCCGGACGCCGTTCTGGATCGAAGGCTGGGCGTTGTACTGGGAAATGTTGCTTTGGGATCTCGACTTTGCTCAAAGCGTCGAAGACCGAGTCGGGATGCTGTTCTGGCGCAAACACCGCTGCGCACGCATCATCTTTTCACTCAGCTATCACCTCGGCACGATGACACCGGAAGAATGCGTCGACTACTTGGTCGATCGCGTTGGTCACGAACGATCAGCCGCGACCGCCGAAGTGCGACGTTCGATCATGGGCGGCTATAGCCCGCTGTACCAAGCCGCTTATATGCTCGGCGGGTTACAGCTTCGAGAGCTGCACAAGGAATTGGTCGTCGGTGGCAAGATGACCAACCGCGAGTTCCACGATGCCGTTCTGAAAGAGCACTGCATTCCGATCGAAGTGTTGCGGAACTACATGACGGAGCAACCGGTCACCTCCGAAACGCGTCCGACATGGCGGTTCGCCGGCGAATAGGTTCGGCAACAGAGATGCATCGAAAATGACAACAGCTCGGTCAACATTGGCCGAGCTGTTTTGCATTGCATCTTCACAATTTGGCATTCCTCACCCATAGTCGCCTTTCGCTCCGCGAAAGTAGCGTTTTTCTCGATGCCAGATACACGAGCCACGTCAGGCCAATCGTTGAACAGCCAACATCCAAAACTCAATAAGCAACCAACATAGGTTCGGAGCGATCAAGAACTCGTGACAAGGCTCCCGCCTTGTCACGCACTGCCCTCAGGCTCCGGCCTGCCCCCTCACATCCACCGTGTGCTCACCACATGGCTCGCCACGAACACGAAGTCGCCATCCCTTTTTTCACTCAAGTTGCACTGCTGAGCCAGCGGCATCCGCAATTGGCGAGCCGCGAAGGACACGAAGCTTGAACGATGAAGTCAACCGTTTGGTACTCTGATCATTTCGCCTTCGTGCTCTTCGCGTCCTTCGTGGTTCAATCAAGTCCCCGGCGTGCCCGTGTCTTGCAAACCAAGCCCTAAGCACAAAACCAATCGCTCGACAGTACATTGAACGCCCAACGCCATTGAGAACGATCGTTGCTGCGAGCTGCCGCTCGGAGAAGGGCGCTACTTTCGCGCAGCGAAAGGCGACATTGGGCAATCTTTCGGCCGGCAGCACTTGCCCCAGTGCTCTAGCGGATTGATGTTGCCGAAGACTGCCATCCAGCCCGAAACAAATGGAATGTGATCAGTCGATCGGTTCTAATGGGCGCAATCGGTCGCCAGCCGAAAGCTACAAAGTTCGACGCACGATTGATCAAATTTTATTTCACCCAACCAGACTCGCCCGAGATGAATCCCTACGAGACTCCCGGATCGGCTGAACACCAACCAGAGTCACAATGGTCTACAACGTTGATCACCGGAATGGCTGCCGGGATTGGCTCATGGGGAACGATGCTGTTCGCTTCAAAGTCTGGTTCGGTCTTTTCACCAACGACCGTGCTGGGTCCAGGACAGGTTGCTGCCGCAGAGATGAATCATATCGAATTGGGATACATCTGGACGTCGTACCTCTTGGCTGCGATCGCTGTGATATTGCTCGTCATGACTCTAAGACGCAGACTTCACCGAACCCGAACAAAGATGTGGATGTCGTGTATCGTTTTCGCAATCTTTGTTTCAATGCTTCCCACGGCGATCTACCTTGTCCGCGGCGTACCGATTTCGTTGTGAGTAGAGAAAATGGAGGATCCTTCCGATCGTTCTTGCTCAAAAGCGAAACGAAAGACGGCAGGCCAGCAAAACCTTGAAGCTCGCTTGAAACCGCAGCGGCACCGCGGCCGCGATGATTCGTCGAGAGAATTTCGATTGCGAGACTGGCTGATTCATTACATCGAGAATGCGTTCGCCGACGTTCAGCTTGGTGAGGGCACCACACTCTACGAGGCCGCTTTCCAAGCTGACTACGGATTTGATCCAAGCGAGCTTGCACTTTCGAGGACTGCCGAGCGCACTGACTGGCGACGCATTCCGCTGAACGATCTGTTCGCGCGCGCTGATGCTATCTTCTTTATGAATTCCGCTGGCAAAAGGTTTTACTCACCCGCGATCCTTCGTGCCGTGTTGATCGAGGGCACGCGTGACGGATTGATGTACGATGCGTTCGTCTTCGACTTGGCTGGTTTTGTCCATGGGAAAAGACATGCAGACATTCCGTTCGCAGAGCTCTACACCGCAAACCAACGAGCAGCATTCGTCAGGTTCTGCAAGTTTGCGGCGTTCAATGCGCCAAGAGAATTTGGGCGAAACGATCCGCTCCGAATTTTAAATCGCATACGCAAACTTGACACACCATGAATGAATCAGCGAACGTGACGCTGCATGTAAGCAGCCAGGTTGTGTTGAATGACGTGTCAGTTTGCGCTAAGTCCACCCAACCAGGGAACTTTCGCGTGACGAAGAGAGCTCGAGGTAAATATCGTGGGCACTCGAACGATGGCTTCAGGTGCGCTGTTGCGGCCGTCGAAAATGACGGCTACGGTTCGCAAACGACCTGAGACGATGCATGATCGATTCGATTGCCGTTTAACATTCCCCGCATGTTTTCGCCCATTCGTCGCATCTAGAAACTCAACGTGAACCTCGACATTTCGACTCTTGCGACGCACTACTTCCATCTTGCAGGATTCAAGCACGATCGTTCCGTACCTGTCGCTTCATCAGTACCATTCGACCACCCAGCACACGACCTGCTCGCCCGATTCGGTGGTCTGCACATTGGAGTGGGCGAAGACAACGAAATGCTAGGCGGTGTAAGAAATGACGTCGCATTCGAGCCCACTGGACGATACGGCGAAATCGATCAATGGGAACGCCTACTAAAGACTCGCCTAGTTGGTGTTGCCGGGACCCACCATCGCCACGGACTCCTTTATGTGAGCGACGATGAGCGATTCTTCAATCTAAGTGGAATGCATGATGCCATGGGGTTCGCCGGACGCGGGGTTCGCAATGCAATTGACAACTTACTCTTTGATGAGTCTAAGCCAATGATCCGCCCTGAGCAAACTTCGGTCGCCTGGTACGGAATCGATTACTTTCATGGTGACCCAGCGTTGTACGACTACACGAAGTCAAACTCATAGGCTGCGACGAACCATTCCGCTGTGACTCACCCCGCGCGGTGAACCGTTGTAGGACGGCAGTTCATGCTGGAGTCTAGGCTTTAGCCGATTTTCGGTGCAAAGGAGTAGATTACAATCGGCCAGTAAGAATCGGCTAAAGCCTAGACTCCAGCGAAACCCCAAATCGTGATCGGGCAATTGCAGGATCGTGTTCGATAATTTGTTCGCAACTGGTCCGCCCGATTTGCGGACGACTGCGACACGAATGCTGGCCGCCAAGGACGCTCGAATGCGAATCGAACTTGCCGATCGGATAAACGTTCCGATCACAGCTATCTAAAGAGGATTCCTGCGAGCCAAAGCCCGAGTGCCCCATTTGCCGCAGCGATCAAACCCAGCAACAGCCCCAATGAAAGCGCGCGGTGACGATCACGACGGTCGTATTGTTCTGCGGCACCGGCTAGTACCTGATGGTCAACGCCAGAAGACGCCGACAAGCCATTCGTGAACGCGAATCCGACCATTCCCAACGCACCCGAGCTGTAAGCCAAGAAGGTCCCAAAGGACTCCCAGTCAAGCTGCATCAACCACCAGCAAACCAATCAGGCGGAAGCTTGAACGGACAATGTCGTAAACAACACCAACAAAAACACCCGTTTCAAAACGCGTGAAGCTCCTTGTTTTGGGTTACAGGCGGATACTTGTGACGGGTCATGCGGTAGTTTGCAAGACACTGAAATTCAAAGCAAACTGCATGACCCTGGATGTAAAGAACATTCCGTTTACAAATACGCCCGGACCGCCATTTCGTTCAAGTCTTAGCGATGGGTACTTGCGAGCGAGTCAAATTCTGAGATCCCAAAGCCCTCCAAACGGAATGAAAATGAGCAGTAAAGCGACAGATGTTCGCTTCTTGCACGCTAAAGAGCTTCAAAAGAACGCTACTTTCGCGGAGCGAAAGACGACATTGGAACCTCGCTTCGTTTCCTACCTTGCAACGACTTGTGCCCCACCTACTTCTCTTGTAATCGTATCAAACACTGGTCGGGTGCTGTGGATCCGCCGGTCTTTCCGTCGCCGCGGCTGACTCGGAATGCAAAGGCTGATCATGAAAGTAGCGGTTCGCGATGCGGCCGATCCCAAAGGACGAAAGGCCGACGAGTGGTGCGGTGACGACCGTGAACACGATTGGAATCAGCAGGTACGCCTCAACGGCATGCGGATCAGCAGAGTCCCTATAAGCGATGCTGTACATGAAATAAATCATGAAAAGCAAATCCGTGATGACAGCGGATGCGGCGACAGCAAGCGCGAGCGTCGCAACCCATCGCGCAATAATGAAAGAAACGATACTCGCCACCGATGCAATGAAAAGCATCAAAGTCAGCACGTGTAGCAGGTTTTGACCACCGCCGTTCGATGAGGTAAACAACATCGATGTCAGGAATCCGGCACCCGCGATCGCGAGGTCATTTTTCGTAGACTCCTGCAGTATCAATTCGATTTTCTCCTTTGCTGAACGAACGCCATTGGCGATGTTGGATTGTAGTCGGTGAACTCCGCTGGGAAGCGTCCAAGTGATCGCGGAGAGCCCGCGTTTCGGAGTATGGCTGCAGCGATGTGGCTTGCAGTCGTTGGACGCTTTTCCTGGCCTCAGACGGATGCTGATGCAGAACGCTACTTTCGCGGAGCGAAAGGCGACATTGGGTGCGGCCTCTTTTGGATCAAGCAGTAGTGGAAACCTGAAGCCATCCAGGTAATGCTGACCGCGAGGACATTGCTATTGCAGCCAGCGGTGTCATGACTACTGGCGTTCGACTAGCGGACCGGTTTTCGGTTTGCTCCATCGATTGGCTAGCTCATCATACAGATTCCAGCGTGGTCCGGTCTCTTCCGCATTTTTGCCTTCGATCCAGTGTGCATAGAGGGTGTCGATCGTGCCGTCGCCTGATTTCAGCTGAATCCAACGACTGATCATGTTTTCAAGCCGGATGGAATCGATTGCCATTGGGTAGCCGACACTGACTGTGAGCGTGACATCTTTTGGCAACACGACGCTGTACGATGGGTGCAGCAACGTCCACGCACTGCCGGCTTCGGCACTCATTACCAACGCATCGTAAGACGACTCGTTTTCGAAAAACTCGGCGGGTGAATTGATCTGTTCGATCTTCGCATGCGGGCACGACTGCCGGACTCGCGTTCCGAAATAAGGTCGCTCGAGAACGGCGATTCGGAGTGATGCCGGATCATCAATTTCACTCAAACGACTGAATTTTTCTCGTGCGTGATCCTTGACGATGAAGGCAAGGTTGAGCTGCAGATATGGCTCCGAAAACCGCATCTGCTCCACTCGCTTGGTCGTCGCAAACAGACCACCGACCAGCAAGTCATAGCAACGATCTTGATTCAGACATTTCGCCATGTCAGCCTTCGTATAAGGAAAATACTCTACAACGACGCCCAATTCTTCGGCGAGCGCTTGCACCATTTCGATATCGAAACCGACCAATTCGTCGTCCGCATTGAAGAAACTGAAAGGCATCCCATTGGGATCATATCCGACCTTCAAAACGCCACGCTGGCGAATTTGTGTGAGTGCTGTGCCATCCGAACTGTTTTCTGAACTAGCGGGCGATTCGCGATGCACGGTGCCCTCCGTTGGATAGGCGATTGGCCGCATCGCGGTGAGCACTTCATTCTTTGAATAGGCTTGATCAACAGTTTGAAGAAGCACAAAACGTGTCGCGGTAACAGCGATCAAAAGGACCGCGAACGACCCGGCTGCAAACATCGAGATTTGTTTGGGTTTGAAACGCAACCAACGCGCATTGCCGGCTGCACTTAACAGCGCCACGCCGGCCAAGTGCATCACCGCCAGCATCGTCGCCAATCGCCCGATGTAGACGAGCGTCACCACATGCAGCTGAAACATATCGGTCGGAATTTTCAACTGCTGCAACACGAACGGCAGTCCAATTTCGACGCTACCAAAGAAGCTGAAAAATCCGAGTGTGAATAACTTCGGATAATCCGCAAACCCAAGCGAGTTGCCGGTGAACCAGCCCGCAAAGGGAACAAACAGCAGCAACAGGACGACACCGAGGTTTGGAAACGTGAACGCAATGGGAAGCGAAACATCGATGATCGATTCGGCGTGACGGTAGTTCGCTTCGTCGCGTTCACGGAACAGTTGTTTGCAGTTGTCCGCCAGCATCGCAAGGACGACCAGCAAGTTGCCTGTCGTAAAGCCCGTGACAAGCGGATCACGCGTGATGCGAACAATGTCCCGGTAACTGAACGGTGTCAACGAAGAAACCAACATTGGAACCAACCAGAACGCGAGCAACAGCGCACCGACGGTGTAGGCGATAAAGTAGACCTGTAATCGACTGAGGTCCTCCAGTGTCATCGTTCCGGAGGCACTTGCGGCCAATGCGAAAACACCGATCGGAGTCAAACGCACGACGAAGCCGGTGATCCTCCCGAGTGCATCCGCCAAACTGTCAAGCACAGTCAATAACTGTTTCTTTTCCGGGACACCGATCAGCGCGACGCCCAACGCGATCCCAAACACGACGACACCGGGAATGATCGCTTCGGAGAGGCTGCTGAACGGATTTGCCGGAATGTAAAGCTCAACAAAATTCACCGGCTCCGGCGTTTCCACCATCGTCGTGCTGAAGAAACTGGCCGATTCCAAATTCGGGAAGGTGAGCGGCAAGATCCCAACCAGCAAAAACGCCAGCGCCCAAAGAATCACCGAGAATAACCCTAGACGCATTGCCAGCATCTTGGCTTCCTGATAATTCAATCGCCCGAATCCGAGCGGCAGCGCGACGATAAAGTACGGCAGCACCGCCATCTGCAACAGGCGAATGAAGCCTTCCCCGATTGGCGCGAGGGCGACGGTTCGCTCGCCGAAAGTGAGGCCGGTTAAGATTCCGAGGACGAGTCCAGCGAGAATCAGTGTGGTGAGGCTGAGTTTGCGCATTGGGAGCGAGTCGAATACGAGTCGTGTCGAATGGAAACAGGTGCCCGCCAATCACACCAGTCCCATCGTTACCGCAGACCCCACTTTGACTCAAGGAAGCTTTCTCTAACGCCAGTTCACCGCCCCGAAACGCGTGATAGCGGAGCGCCCGGGCAAGCTGCCTCCATTCGCTACACCACAAACACAACTGTCAACGCAAGGCTAACGCGCAGCCTGCCATTGCTGGACTCCACCATCGACCGGTTGGAGCTTGAATCCGTCGGCGGTCAAATCCTGGTTGTAAAAATAGCTGTATGCCATCGCATCGGCTGGCTCGTCGGAATCAGCGGAGATGGCGTGTGGATTCGACTGAAATACTGCGACAGTCTGGCGATGGTACAGATCATCCGACGAGTTGGTGGTTGTCCCTTCGATCTCGTCAAGCACCTCGAGCACTTGCGGCATTTCGTCGAAATCAAATGACCAAAGTTCACCGACCACGCGATTGCCGCCTGCCACGATCGCAGGGTAATCGTGCCGCCCAAACAGTGCGGCACGAATCCACGCCGGGTGGACGGACTTGGGCGAGACGGGCCAAGCGTGTTCTCGACATTCGCCACGTTTAAGTGTTCCGTAAACAAAAACTTGCGTGATGCGTTGTGAACTCATTGCGATTACTTCCCGCCTGGCATAGGTCGCATGCAAGCAAACTCGTCGGAATAAAGCGTCATCGAACGTTCGATATCTTCTCTGCCAATTTCGTCAAATATCGTCGACCACCCTTCGTGACTGTTGAAACCGAGTCCGCCCACCATCGCCGCATCAATGACGTCCATCGATTCGACAAGGCCTTCCTTTAAGATTTGGTTGGCTTCGATCCACATTGGAATCGCAAGCAAACGTAGCACATCGCCATCGCTCCATGACTTGTTTGCAATGCGATAGGTTTCCACCAACGCCTTGGCCGCTTCGCCAAGATCAGAACTCCGCTCACCCCGGCGATAATCAAAAAGCCCCTGTTCCGCGGTACGCCCCAACAGTTTTTGCTTGACCAAAGCCGGAACGATTGGTGACGGATTCATACGCGACGGGAACGCGTTCAAGTAAGCCCGTCCGGCATGAAACATCGTGGTCGCGCCGATCCAATCGATTAATTCCAAAGGAGAAATGGGCATCCCGTAGGCGAACGCGACGCGTTCGATTTGATCGGCGGTGGCACCACGACAAAGCAACAGCAATGCCTGGTTCAAGTACGGCGACAACATTCGGTTGACAATAAACCCAGGCCCATCCTTGCAACGAATCGCACGTTTATGCAGCTTCGCAGCATGGTCCACGGCAAGATCGACGACCGCCGCGTCGCTGTCCGTTCCGGAGACGACTTCGACTGCCGGACGCAAATGGACTGGCATGAAAAAGTGCAGCCCACAAAGTTGTTCGGCGTTGAAGCCGTTGCCTTGAGCGATCGCGTCGATCCGCAAGGTTGATGTGTTGCTGCAAAGGATTGCCTCTGCGCCAAGTGCCGACGCCAGGTCTGCAAACAACTGCTGTTTCGCCGCAAGCTGCTCGACGATTGATTCAATCACCAACAACACATCGCATGATTGCGAATCGTCTGCTAACGGTGGCGGTTCCTTGGGGATTACAGAGATCCCGTGCATCTGTGGAAGCGGAGGCTGAATCGTTTCGATGATGACGTCGAATGCTTCGAAGCCGCGACGCGCGTTCAAGATTGCCGATTCATTTTGGTCGCACAAACAAAACGCTTGCTTGGCAGATGCGTGGGCGTCAGCGATTGCGATCCCGACCACGCCCGATCCAATCAGAATCGTCTTCGGGTAGTGATCGGGCCAGTTGGTAGGCTGCATTGTGAAATAGGTAAATTAGACAGCGACACGAGCGTGGTAGCGATGATTTTCGAAACCTAGTTCATCATCAACAAGCGACACGAGCAAGCCGACTGCCATCACAGGGGGAAGGAACGGCAACCGAAGCCGCTTGCGAGTCCAATTCGATTCTTGGCTTTTGGCCGATGAATCCGGCCCAGCCTGTAAACGTACTCGGCGGCCCAATCATCAAATCCGTCTCCGCAAGTGCATACAGATCGCCAACCGCTGAACCTGGTCCACGGGAAAGCGACAAGCCTTCGAAACACTTCTCGTCCAATGTTTCGTTGCTACACACCAAGAAGCGGACTCGACGGCCCGGGTATTGTTCTTGGATCTCCCACATCCAACGCGCATAACAGGCATCATCGAAGTAGTAACGCCCGCCCATGAAATTCGCGTAATCACCGCGCCGAATGTGAACTCCAACCAGTACATCGCAACCTTGGCGAGCAGCAGTGACACTAGAATTGACATGAGTCTGACTCACATCGTCAAGCTTAAAGAAATCACGAATCCGCGCCCAATGCTGCATCAGCAGCTGATCACTTCTAAAACGCCAACCTTGCAATAGCACTGG
Organism: Rhodopirellula sp. MGV; assembly: GCF_002251265.1. NCBI lineage: Bacteria > Pseudomonadati > Planctomycetota > Planctomycetia > Pirellulales > Pirellulaceae > Rhodopirellula > Rhodopirellula sp. MGV. The sequence goes on from NZ_NPDI01000025.1 coordinate 94,790, forward strand.
ACGTCCGCAGCGAATCGCATCCCCAAACCGATCTCCCAATAAGTCACAGCTCTCATCCTTCGCGAGCCGAATCACTTGGCATGGGACTCGGCGCAAACCAGAAAGGTACAAGGCTTTGGTTGTAATCTCGACCGCATGACTGACAGCATTTCGTTGCCGCCGCGTCGGGTGGGAACCATCATTACCAATTCGACCGGCTGCATTGCTGGGACTTCCGCCGAGATACCGGCACCAAAGATCCTGTCGGGTGCTAGGGAACAAATCCGCATACTCAGAAAAACACGGATTCCGCAGTTCGACCCCATAGTGTTCTGCAGCGGCAATCAAATGTGCAAACAAGAACAGGCGGTTGCCAAGTTGTCCGTAGCGTCGGGCGATGACCAGCATGTCTGTTAACTCGGTGTGGGACCAGCAGCAATTAGTTCGCCGCTTTTACCTGGATTGCCATCATCGCGGCAAGCCCGGCGGGGAGACGGTACGCCACATCAACAAATCCGACGAATTTCTGATTGGGCTTGCAGTCAGGTGTCGAAAAGTGCGATAGCAAGGATCAACGGGCTTGATTGGTGACCGGCCCCGCTGAAGATGCATATCCCTGAAAGAGCTATTGCGATGAAAATCCGTTCTGCCGCTTTCGCCACCGCGGTCTTAACGACGTTGTTGGTGCTTCCCCCTTCGTATTCGCTCGCAGACGAAACCGCCCCCGAACTCCCTCCCCCAAGTCCAGTTTCTCAGGTGATGAACAACCTGAACCCAATGAACTGGAAGATGCCGTCGCTGGGCAGCATCCTGCCGAACAAGGAAGAGAAGGATCGCGTGATTACCAAGAAAAACAACTTGGTGACCGAGGTTTCGACGACGGCGAAAAAGAGCTGGCAACGAACCAAAGAGACGCTGAACCCAATGCGTCTGATCCCTGCGGGCTTTCGCCAAAACACGACGACAGCACCTGCCGAGCCGAAATCCGAGAGCTTCTTTAGCAAACTGCTGAATCCGTTCCCGCCGAAAGAAGAAGAGTCTCCAACAGTCACCGAGTGGCTGAAGCAAGACCCGATCAAATAACGCCGCGTTTCGCATGCGACTGATCTGGCAGATTGCGGCAACGCAACGCATCTGCCTGGAAAGCGTCCGCCTGGAGAATCGTCAAGGTAAAATTTGACGCCAGTGCTGCGAGGGACGGGCAAGCGTGGTAGACTAAACGTCCTACCCGCCTTCCGCTCTGACCTCTGCCGAAAAGCAACGCGTCTGCTTCAGACGCCCTGCTCCTCGGCACCCGCCTGTAGATCAGTCATGCGAACCTCCCTGTATAGCACCACGCTTATCGCAGCGTGGTTTCTAATTTCGGCTCTCCCTTCGCTACAGGCGACAGAACTCGATTCACAGGAATCGCACCAGGAGTTCACAACCGATGTGATGCCGGTGCTGTCGAAAGCTGGCTGCAACCTAGGCACATGCCACGGGAACCTGAACGGCAAAGGCGGTCTCAAGCTCTCGTTACGCGGTCAAGACCCTGCGTTTGACTACCATGCTTTGGTGAGAGCATCACGCGGACGCCGCATCAGTGTTGCCTCGCCAGAACGCAGCCTGATTCTGATGAAAGCCGTTGGCGAAGTACCTCACGGCGGCGGGCTTCGTTTGGACCGCGAAAGTGAGCACTACGAAATCCTTTCCGATTGGTTGCGTGAAGGAGCATCTGGTCCGTCCGGAACCGCAGCGACACTGGTTCACTTAGAAGTCTCGCCAATCGAAGCGATCGTCGCCGATCCGCAGTCGCAAGTTCAAGTCAGAGCCGTGGCGACGTTTTCCGACGGAACGATTCGAGATGTCACTGACACTGCTTGCTACGAACTGTCAAATCTAAACGCCGAGGTCGCTCCGAACGGCTTGGTCACTCGCAAGAAACATGGCGAGACAACTCTGATTGTCAGGTACCTGCAAAAACAGCAGCCGATTCCAATTGCGTTCATCCAATCTCGCCCCGACTTTCAGTGGCAGGCTCCCGCACCAGCCAACGAAATCGATACGCACGTTTTCGCAAAGCTGCAACGACTGCGGCTGAACCCGTCCGCCCCGTGCGATGATTCGGTATTTGTCCGCCGCGCGTATTTGGATGCGATCGGTAAAGCACCAACCTCCGCCGAGGCCAAAGCGTTTGTCACCAGCGAGAATCCCAATAAGCGCACGGAACTGGTTGACCAGCTTTTGCAACGACCTGAGTTTGCCGATTTCTGGGCACTGAAGTACGCCGACATTTTGCGGACCGAAGAAAAAGTACTCGACACAAAAGGAGTCGAAGTTTTTCACGGTTGGATTCGAGAGAACATCGCTTCGGCAAAGCCCATTGACCAATTTGTCCGAGAATTGGTGACATCGTCCGGCAGCAGCTTTGACAACCCGCCTGCAAACTATTACCGGGCCAATCGCGATCCGTCGACGCGGGGCGAAACCACGGCGCGGCTCTTCCTGGGTACTCGTTTGCAATGCGCCAAGTGCCACAATCACCCCTTCGATCGCTGGACGCAGGAAGATTACTACCAATGGGCGTCGCTGTTCTCACAAATGAAATACGAAGGTAGCGATGCCAAGCGTCAGGACGACCTCGATAAGAACGAAATCCCCGGTGACGAAACAGTTCTGATTACGAAAAACGACGAAGTCAAAAACCCCAACACCAGCCAAATCGCACCTCCCAAGTTTCTCGGTGGCAGCCAACTGTCCGAAGATCAGCAACAGAGCCGATTGACTGAACTGGCCGGCTGGATGACGTCGCCACAGAACGACCTGTTCGTCAAGTCACAAGCGAACTTCATTTGGTACCAGTTCTTTGGCCTGGGCGTCGTTGACCCGATCGACGATTTCCGATTGACGAACCCGGCAAGCAACCCGCCACTCATGCAAACGCTTGCCAAAGAATTGGTCAAAAGCGAATTTGACCTTCGCAGCCTGGTCGCCTTCATCATGAAGTCGCAGACTTATCAACTGGCATCGGAGCCGAACGAGACGAACGCGTTCGATCACACTAGCTATTCGCATGCCTCGGTGCGGCGTTTACCAGCCGAAGTCATCTTGGACATGCAAAGCGATGTGCTTGGTGTCCCCGCCGAATTCCTCGGCCAAGAAAAAGGCATCCGCGCAGTTCAACTGCCTGGAGTACTCAGCAAGCAAGCTCGACGCAAAGGACCCAATGACGGTGATCGGTTCCTCAAAACGTTTGGCAAGCCGGATCGAATTCTCGCTTGCGACTGCGAGCGATCCAACGAGACAACGCTCAAGCAAGTGCTGATGCTGATCGGCGAAGGCTTGAACGAACGAATCGTGTCGCCAAGCAACCGTGTCACCGAACTGGCCACGTCCGATCGAAGTGACAACGACGTGGTGGAAGAGCTGTACTGGTCGGCGCTCTCACGTCCGCCAACCGAAACGGAAATGGCGGCAGCGACAGCCATGATCGCGGGGCACAACGAACAAGCATCGCCTGACGAGAACGGCACCAGCAACAATCGCTTGGTTGCCTTGCAAGACCTCGCCTGGGCACTGCTGAACGCCAAAGAATTCCTGTTTCGCCGTTAGCGGACCGCTGATCCAATTTACCGATCGCCCTAAGAGTCAAACGATGACATTTTCTGCAATCAATCGGCGAGCCGCGATTCGAGTCGGTGGGGCTGGAATGCTTGGGATGAACATGCCCAAACTGCTCCGGGCGGCCGATCAATCCGGCTCGATCAAGCCACGTGCGAAGTCGGTGATTTTCCTGTTCCAGTGGGGCGGCCCCAGCCAACTGGACACGTTCGACATGAAACCGAACGCCCCGGAAAAGGTACGTAGTCCCTATCGGCCGATTTCCACGAGCGCCCCCGGCATTCAGATCTGCGAGCTGATGCCCGAGATGGCCAAGCGGATGCATCATTGCTCGTTGATTCGCACGATGACGCACACGATGAACAACCATGCGTCGGCAGGATACTATGCCCTCAGCGGTCACAAACCACCGACCGACGACCAACGTCTACGTGATTCCTTAGACTTGTACCCCGCGTACGGAAGCGTTGTCGATCACTTGGCCCCGAACACCAATGGCATGCCAACGTTTGTTGCGTATCCACACGTGATTCGCGACGGTTCGGTCGTGCCTGCGCAGCACGCAAGCTTTCTTGGCAAGCGACATGATCCGCTGCGTTTCTTGGAAGACCCAAACGACCAAAGCTTCAAACTGCCCGAGCTGAGCCTTCCACAAGGCCTGTCGATCGATCGCCTGCATCGACGTCGCGAGATGCAAAAATTGATTGATCAGCAAACCAAGATCCTCGAATACTCCGACCGTGCCAACGGGTTTGACGATTACTACCAACGCGCGATGTCAATGCTGACATCGGACCGCGTTCGCAAAGCGTTTGACTTGTCCTCGGAACCGGAACAAGTACGCGATCGCTATGGCAGAACGACGTATGGTCAAAGCTGTTTATTGGCGCGCCGATTGGTCGAAGCCGGTGTGAAGTTCACCACCGTTTACTTCTCAGCGAGCATCGGCGGACGACGAGTAAACGAGGGCGGCTGGGACACTCACGGCTTCGACAACACGCGGATGTACGAGATCGTCAACAACTATCAACTGCCGATCACCGATCAAACGCTGCCAACGTTGCTCGACGATCTGGAGGAACGCGGGTTGCTGGACGAAACGCTGGTCGTTTGGATGGGCGAGTTCGGACGAACGCCCGATATCAACAAAAACATCAGCCGCGATCACTGGCCGCGGTGCTACACCACTCTGCTAGCCGGCGGCGGTGTAAAAGGCGGATACGTGTATGGAACGTCGGACGAGCATGCCCGGATGCCTGCCGAAAATCCGGTCAAACCGGAAGACCTCGCCGCGACGATCTTTCATTTGCTTGGCATCGATCCGCTGACGGAAATTTACGACCGCGACCATCGCCCACTCGTGATCGGCGGCGACACGATCTACGACCTGTTCGCATAGTCCCCAACCGTCCTGGCGGCGGGGATCGGTCTGCCAACAAAGTCGCGTCCGCTGAAAGTTCTTGGCAAAGCTGACCTCTCCCTCGCCAGCGTCCGATTGTTATAAACGGTCGTGGCGCAGAAGCCAGTTGATGACCCAGTGTCGCCTTTCCTTCCGTGAAAGTAGCGTTCTTCCCCGCTGTTTTTGCGTTGCATCAGGCGACTTTTGGGCAGAGTAAATCTGCAGGTCAACCGGCAGCTTGCCCTAGCCACGTGTTCTGTTTTCATCACTCGGATTGACTATTGTCGCGTATGGACGAGCAAACCCTCCGTCAGATCGCAGAGCAGCTGGAACTGCCTCTCAAACAGGTTCGTGCCGCTGTCGAGCTCCTCGAAGCGGGAAACACGATTCCGTTTATCGCCCGTTATCGAAAAGAAGTCACCGGCGGGCTCGACGAAATCGCGTTGCGCGCGATCGAAGACGCCGTTGAACGCGAAAACGCACTCGCCGCACGCAAGACAACCGTTCTGAAATCGATCGATGAGCAAGGCCTGCTGACAGACTCGCTGCGAAAGAAAATCGAAGCCTGCACCGATATCAAAACACTCGAAGCGATCTACCTGCCGTTCAAACCAAAACGACGTACCCGCGCGACAATCGCCCGCGAACGCGGACTGCAACCGCTCGCAGATCTGCTCCTCAGCGCTGGCAAATTGGGCAAGTCAAAAAAAGACGTGCTGGCGTCTTATGTGAATGCCAAGAACGAAGTCCCTGATGGGGACAGTGCGCTCGCCGGTGCGCTGGACATCATCGCCGAGCAGTGGTCCGAAGAACCCGAGACACGGACTTGGCTGGCTGAAAAGTCGATGAAGTTCGGTAAAGTCACTTCGACGATCAAACGCGGTAAAAAGACCGCCGAAGGTGCTGAAAAGTTCGAGCAGTATTTTGATCGCCAAGAATCAGCCGGCCGTATTCCGGGGCACCGCCTGCTCGCGATGATGCGTGGCGCCGGCGAAGGTTTGCTGCGTCTGAATGTCCAGCTCGAAGGCGATCGTGAACTGACCGATCTTAAACGCAAGCTCGTTCCCAATCGCAACGGTGACTTTGCAAACGAACTGCTCGATTGTGTCGACGATTGTTTCGAGCGTCTCTTGATGCCAGCGACCGAATCGGCCGTGCTCGCCGAATTGAAAGAACGCGCCGACGAGGAAGCGATCGAAGTGTTTGGCAAAAACTTGCACGAGTTGCTGATGTCGGCACCGGCAGGTCCTCGTGTCACGCTGGGTATCGATCCGGGCTTCCGAACGGGCTGCAAAGTTGCCGTCATCGACGGGACGGGAAAGTTTCTGGAGAACACAACGATCTATCCGACTGCTCCGAAGAACGACACGCAAGGCGCCTCGGCTTCGCTGCTGCGTCTGATCAAAAAGCACAATGTGGAATTGATCGCGATCGGCAACGGAACCGCTTCCCGCGAAACCGACGCCTTCGTCGGCGACGTGATCAAGCAAAACAAGCTTGATGCGACCAAAGTCATGGTCAGTGAATCGGGCGCGTCAATCTATTCGGCAAGCGAGCTTGCGGTGAAAGAGTTCCCCGACTTGGACATCACCGTCCGCGGCGCGATCAGCATCGCACGGCGGCTGCAAGATCCGCTCGCCGAGCTCGTTAAAACCGACCCGAAATCGATCGGCGTTGGCCAGTACCAGCACGACGTCAATCAAACACGGCTGCGAAAATGCCTGGACCGGACGGTCGAATCGTGCGTCAACCAAGTCGGAGTGGACTTGAACACGGCCAGCGTTTCGCTGCTGTCGTATGTTGCGGGAATCGGCCCCAAGCTCGCCGAGAAAATCGTCGCGTATCGTGACGAACAAGGCCAATTCAAAAATCGCAAGCAGCTTACCGCTGTGCCGAAGCTCGGTAAAAAAGCGTTCGAACAGGCGGCGGGGTTCTTGCGCATTCGTGGTGGTGATCAACCACTCGACGGATCCGCCGTTCACCCGGAAAGCTATCCGCTGGTCGAACAGATGGCCAAACGCTTGAAGACCGACTTAAAAGCAATGGTTGGCAACGCGACCTTGTCGACCAAGATTCGTGCCGAAGACTTTGTCGATGACCGATTCGGCTTGCCAACCGTCAAAGACATCATATCCGAGCTTGGCAAACCCGGCCGCGATCCCCGTCAAGAATTCCGAGCTGTCAAGTTTGACGATGCACTCAACAGCATCGAAGACCTTCGCGCCGGCTTGGTCCTCGAAGGAGTCGTGACCAATGTGACTCACTTCGGCGCATTTGTGGACATTGGCGTCCATCAAGATGGTTTGATCCACGTCTCGCAGTTGTCCAACGAGTTCGTCTCGGACCCGAACGCAGTCGTTTCGGTCGGCGAAGTCGTCCGAGTCAAAGTCGTCGATGTCGACGTCGAACGGAAACGCATCGGACTGACACGTAAGTTCTGAATGACGACTGCGAACTAGTCGAGTTTGACTTTCACCACGACCTTTTTCATCGAGGTCGTGGCGGCGAGCGGTGCGTGCACGTCTTCGGGATAAAAGATAGCGAACGAGCCTGCGGGAACCCGGCACCAACAGTCCGGCCGGTCGAAGTAGAACGCAAGGTCTTTTTCCGCGTCATAAGCTTGCTTCGGACGCTCGCAGGCTTCCAGAGGCCGCCAGCCCATCACATCAAAGCCCGATACGACGTATTGAATGTCGATGTACTTGCGGTGAGCTTCTAAGACGGCATCCGCTTGGCCATTTCCAAATCCAGCCCAAGCGATTGCGAACAGATCATCACCGTCGATTTCGTGCCGACCTTCCGCAAAGTTGCTTGGTGACAGCGAACGCAAATACTCAAACGCCTTCGCAAAACGCGGATGAAGTGCCTGGTACCGCCCGGCCTCTGCAAGTGTTGACACAATCATGGGTAAATCCGATCCGTGGTTAGTGAGCGACGTAGTTGTTCGGGGCAGATTAAATCAACGAGCCGCCCTCACGCAATCCGGCTCGCCGCTGCGGTCAAGCTTCTCTGCCACACCGCTCAGCGTTTTCCGTCTGAACGCCGATGCCTACCAAGGCACTTTTGGCTTTTCCAAGTCAAAATGGCCGCTGTTTTGCTGCGAGGATCGAGCAAGTCGGTTTATGATAGGGGGCCAATTCCCTCCTACCGTTTCAACTCAGTCCCTCCATGAAACATTCCGCCCTCTTTGGCGTGCTGGCACTGTGCTGTTCAGCAGCCCACGGCCAAGACAACACCGCCCAACCGTCACGCTTCAACACGCTTGTCCTGAGCGAGGAGTTCCATAGCGAAGGGGCTTCCGTCGCGGACATCAATCAAGACGGTCACAAAGACGTGATCTCGGGGCCCTACTGGTACCAAGGCCCTGACTTCCGTACTCGTCACGCGTTCGCGGACGTCAAGCAGTACACGATCAAAGGCTACTCGGATCACTTCTTCTCGTTTCCTCGCGACTTTGACGGTGACGGCTGGGTCGACATCTTGACGATCCCAATTCCCGGCGGACCAAGTCACTGGCATCGCAATCCCGCCGACGCGGGCAAAGTAACCGAGCAAAACGGGACTTGGGAAAAGCACTTGGTGCTCAACGACGTCGGAAATGAATCACCGACGCTCGTTGATGTTGATGGCGACGGTATCGACGATTTGGTTTGCGACCATGCCGGTAAACATGGCTACGCGAAAATCCAAACCGACCAACCGACCGCCCCATGGAACTTCATCGCGATCAGCGATCGAAGCGGATTTGGCCGGTTCACGCACGGCCTTGGCGTTGGCGATTTGAACGCTGACGGACGCGTTGACTTGTTGGACAAAGACGGTTGGTGGGAACAAGGTAGCGATCCGACAGCAACCTTTGAATTTCATCCTGTCGCGTTCGCTCAGTCGGGCGGATCACAAATGCTGGTCTATGACTTCGATGGCGATGGCGACCAAGATGTCGTGTCCGCACAAAACGCACATGGTTATGGATTGGCCTGGTTCGAAAACCGCTCGGCTGACGCCGCTGATCCCGTGTTCGTCAAACGCACCATCATGAACGATGACGCATCGCCCAATCCTTATGGCTTGGCAATCTCGCAGTTGCACGCCGTTGATTTGGCTGACATCGACGGCGATGGCATTTCGGACATCGTTACCGGCAAACGTTTCTGGGCTCACGGCGGCAATGACCCCGGTGCACAAGAATTACCGCTGCTGTATTGGTTTCGCACCGTTCGCACCACACATGGCGTCGACTTTGTACCGATGTTGATCGACCGACGTGTCGGCGTTGGGACTCAACTGGTCACCGACGACATCGACGGCAACGGCCATCCAGACATCATCGTTGGCAACAAGCTTGGCACCTATGTTGTGCTCAACAGCGGCAATCGAAGTGGTAACAGTGAAGCCGCTCCCGAGCTTGATCCAACACCACGGCATACTGCGGGAACGAATGAATTTCGCTCTGGGGTCCGCACGACCGAACCACGTACTCCCGAACAAGAACGCGAGACGTTTGTCTTGCCGCCTGGCTTCGAAGTCGAGTTAGTCGCTTCGGAACCTCAAATTGCTAAACCGATGAACTTGGCGTTTGACCATCGGAACCGGCTTTGGGTGACCAGTTCGAACGAGTACCCCTATCCGGCGAAAGACGGTGAAGGCCACGACACCATCAAAGTGCTGGAAGACACCACCGGCGACGGCCAGTATGACAAAGTCACGACATTTGCCGACAACCTGAACATTCCCATTGGGCTGTATCCCTATGGCGACGGCGTGATCTGTTTTAGCATCCCCAACATCCTGTTCCTGCACGACACTGACGGGGACGGCAAGGCCGACCAACGCGAAGTCCTCTATGGACCATTCGACACCAGCCGCGATACCCACGGCATGTGCAACGCCTTCACGCGAGGCTATGACGGTTGGTTGTATGCCTGCCACGGTTTCAACAACCAAAGCTCCGTCACAGGTCGCGACGGAAATCAAGTCACCATGCACTCGGGCAACACCTTCCGAATGCGACTGGACGGTTCACGTATTGAGCATTTCACACACGGTCAGGTCAATCCTTTTGGTCTCGCGTTCGACCTTCAAGGCAACGCGTTTACCGCCGATTGTCACACCAAACCTGTCACGTTGCTGATCCAAGGCGGCTACTACCCCAGTTTTGGGAAACCGCACGACGGGATCGGATTTGTCCCCGATGTGATGGACCACCTCAACGGCAGCACCGCGATCGGCGGGATGGCCCTGTACAACGGCGGCAGCTTTCCGACCGTTTACCAAGGCAGCGCGTTCGGCGGCAACGTCATGACCAGCCGAATCAACCGCAATGCGATCACTCCCCGTGGCGGTTCGATCGAAGCCGTCGAAGAACCCGATTTTCTGATCTCAGGCGACCCTTGGTTCCGCCCCGTCGACTTGCAAATTGGTCCCGACGGATGCCTATATGTCGCCGACTTTTACAACCGAATCATCGGTCACTACGAAGTCCCACTCGACCACCCCGGACGCGACCGACACCGCGGGCGAATCTGGCGAATCAAATACACCGGCGATGACGCTCGACGTGACGCCATCGGGCCCCAGGAAACCATCACGGTTCCCGCCGCTGACGATCTTGCGGGGCAATTGGACAGACTGGCGTCACCCAACTTCGCCGCTCGGATGCTCGCAGCCGACACGATTGTCGACCAGCATGGTGAAGCCGCGATTAAACCCGTTCGCTCCCGTCTGGCCAAAGCAACCGATACGACCTCGCAAGTTCACTTGCTGTGGGTCCTGCAGCGACTCGGTGACCTGGCGCCCAGTGATCTGGAAGCGGCCCTGAATTCCTCCCACGCAACATTACGTGGTCACGCATTCCAGATGCTCGCGGCCGCCGGTGGCGAAGTACCCCACGAGTTCCTGACCGCTGGGCTGAACGATCCATCGCCACAGGTTCGCCGCATGGCTGCTGCCGCGATGATTCAGCATCCTGCTGAATCCAACATCGCAGCGTTGCTCGATGCCCTTGGCCCCGCGCAGAACGATCCACACTTGCGTCATGTGATCCGCATGGCGCTCCGCGATCACCTTCAACATGCGGATTGGTTCAACACCGCGACGGCTTCGATCAATGATCACCAACGTGCCACGGTGTTGGATTTGTGCTTGGCGATCCAGACCGATTTCGCCGGTCGTTACATTGCCAACAACCTGTCGAAGCTGGAAAACGTCAGCGTCGACCAACTGTCGCAGTACCTGACGTTTGCCAGTCGCTACTGTGCGGACGCTGACCTCGCCTCCGTCGTTGAACTTGCTAGGAATCGCTTCTCAAACAATGCCGGTTTCCAGGAAACGCTCCTCCGTTCGATCAAGAACGGACGCTCTCAGCGAGGCGAAGCTATTCCGCCGGTCGTCCGCCAATGGGCGATTGACCTCGCGTGCCACTACCTTGGCATTGACGATCCCGCCGCTCCGCTGCCGCAAGTTCGCACGCCGGCAGATTGGACGTTTGTTCCAGATTCGGCACGCCCCAACCAGCCCCAGCCGTGGGACATCTCCGATAAACGCAATTCGTCCGATGGGCAGCAACACTCGAAACTCTACAGCAGCTTTCCGCATGGCGAGCCGTTGACGGGGACCTACCGCAGTTCCGCATTTGAATTACCAAAGACATTCAGCTTTTACTTCGCCGGCCACGATGGCGACCCGAGCAAGCCACTGCAACAGAAGAACTTTGTCGCGTTGCACGACGTTGCAACGGGCGCCGTGATTCAGCGTTGGAGCCCGCCACGCAACGACACCGCCCAGCAGATCACCTGGGACTCCGCGGATGCCCAAGGCAAATCCGTGTATCTGGAACTTGTCGATGGAGACACCGCGGGTGCTTACGCTTGGATCGCCGTGGGACGATTTTCCGTGGACGCTTTGAATCCGTCGGAACTGTTACAGAATCGACGATTGGCGACCGCCCTCGTCGCCGACTTTCAACTCAAACAACTCAAGCCAGCTCTTCGCACGCTTCTGACCGACCCCGAGGTTTCACCTTCGTTGGCAACAGCTTATGCCGACGCGTTGGTTGCACTCGCACCCTCAGCGATTCAAACCGCAATCGCGCAGTCTTTGTCGCTCAGTGGAGTTCATGACGAACTGCGTGGACAACTTGTGGACGCCTTGATCCGTCAACAACCAGACGCTGTCGAACCGATCCTGCAGAGCGTCATGCGTGTCGCACCTTCACTTGACCAAGCGAAAATTGCCGAAGCATTGTCATCCGACCAAGCCGGCGCAGAGCAATTGATCCGCTTGATCGAACAAGGTGCCGCGTCACGAACGTTGCTCAAACTTCCTTCGGTCGAAGCCAAACTTTCGCAGCTCGCCACGCCGGAACAGCAGCAACGCATTGCAACACTTGCCAAAGACCTCGGCAATGAACCGGAATCGGTGGCCGTCGCAATCGAATCACAGCGTGCGAGCTACCTTGCCGATCCGGGGAACGAGTCCCGCGGTGGCGCCGTCTTCAAAACGCAGTGTGCGATCTGCCACAAGGTCAAAGGCGTCGGCGCCGAAGTCGGTCCCAACCTGGATGGGATCGGAAGCCGTGGCTTGGATCGCGTCGTCGAAGACGTTTTGGCACCGAACCGCAACGTCGACGCGGCGTTTCGCACGAGCGTGATTTTGCTTGATGACGGGCGTGTCTTGAGCGGTTTGATCAAACGTACCGAAGGTGCTCAGATCATCCTGGTCGACGACAAGGGTAAAGAAATCGCAGTCCCTACTGACGCGATCGAAAACCAAAAGCAAAACCGCAACTCGCCGATGCCAGCGAACCTGCACGAGATCCTGACGCCGCAACAGCGAAACGACTTGTTCGCGTATCTGTTGTCGCTAACGTCATAACGGTTCGCACCGTCGCCGATTTGGGCGAAATGCGAACCGTTTTGATCCGTTTTATTACTAGAACTACTCGCGTGGTGGTCGATCGCCTTGAGAGCGTGGGCCGCCTTCACGTCGCGGGCCACCTTCATGTGGTGGTCCTTGCGGTCCGAATTGCAGCTTCTGAGCCTGCTCTTCTGTCAGGATTTTCTCCATCCGCTTGTCGACCAACTCCTGCAATGCGGCGAGTTTTTTGCGCTGAGCATCAGTCAACTCCAACATTTCAATAAGCTGCTCTGGCAAGATCGTTCCAGGGCGAGGCGGTTGAAACCCGTTGGGTCCGCCAGGTCCGCCGCCAAAACCCTGAGGTGGTCCACCACCGAAGCCCTGCGGTGGCCCGCCACCGAAGCCGCCTGGACCGCCCCCGAAACCTTGCGGTGGGCCGCCGGGACGACTTCCGGCTTGGGATTGGTTTGTGAACATCGCAGCCATTTCGTACTGAGTCAGAGTCCCATCGCCATTGGCGTCGGCCCTTTTGAACAGATTCTGCAATCGCGGGTCACTTAGTTCATCTTCGCTAAGTACGCCGTCCCCGTTGGCATCGAATTGCATCAACTTTTCGATCGGCGACTGCCCCGCGTTGCGTCCCGGACCACCAAATCCATTTTGCATGCCCCGGTTTCCACCTCGCGGCCCGCCTTGTTCGCCACCGCGTGATCCTGGACCGCCGGGCGGTTGTGCCAACGCCATCGTTGGGGCAATGCAAACTGCCATTGAAAAGAGCAAACGTTTCATCAGTACAACTCGATCGAGAAGAGAAAAGGAGCGACAGGAACACAGACGCCTAAAGAGTGGCGTGCGTCTAGGAATTGCGTGGACGTTCGATTTGTCGATCGTCCGGGGTTCGTCCAAGCACGATGTCGAACACCGCGCTGTATTCATCCAGTTTCGAATCGGGGACCTTCTTAAAGTCCGCCTGAATCAATTCATGGTCCACGACGTCACCGGCGCTTCGGAAAACTCCATCACGTGAGTTGCCTTCGTGACCACGAATCATGCACTGTGTGGTCAAAAGCTCGCGATCACCGGCTGATACTTTGATGTGGATGTGTGGCGCGGGGCGACCCGGATAGGGCACTGGTTTAATCGTTCGGAATCGGTATCCGCCGTCGGATGCCGTTTCGAATTTTCCATAGCCCTGAAAGTGCTTGTCCTGTTGATCTTTTTTGCCGTTGCTGTCAGCCGAATGTAAGTAAACGGCGTTGGCATCGCACTGCCAGATTTCGATCGTCGCGTTACGAATAGGCGAGCCACTACGGCTGAGGATACGACCGGTAAAATGTGTGATCTCGCCCACCGCTGGCGTCGTGCTGTCCTTGATCACGATCAGGTCATTGTCCTGGTCCAACGGCAAGTGATCTGGATAGAACGGTCCTTCAGTCAACCGAGGTGTCGGCAACATCAACTGTTCGGCGAACAAACCTTTGGTGGTCCAAAGCGACAGCGAGCCAGCGGCGAGTGCGCGACGTCGTGAGATAAGGTGCATGTCATTCTCCGAGGAATAGCCGGCGGGAAGTGGTAGTGTGTGATCCAATCAGACATCTTATCAAACCCGGCTTCACTCAATCAGTTGCGAATCGCCGTCCGAACCGCCGATAAATACCGGCGAAATTGAAAATCATTTTTTTGGCGATCATCGCCTGCCGCAACTTCGGTTCTGGCAACGGTTTTCAACTCGCCATCCATCGCATGTACCAAATCGTTGACGCCCCACACCTTAGCGGCGACAATGTGACCTTCCCCCGACCACGCGGCGCAGCGGCACCGGTTCCGCCCCCTGCCGCAAGCTTCGGTCGACCCACCTAGCGACTTCTCCCCCCGCTGCTACTGCTCATGAATCGTTTATTGCTGCTCGGCGTTCTCGCCGCCTGCCCGCTGTTCGCCGCCAAGTCACCTGCTCAGTCGAAACCGCTCTTTGACGGCCAGCATTTCACCGATTGGGACTGTGACCGTGACTACTGGACGATCCGTGACGGGGCGTTCGTCGGCGAGATTAAACCGGGCACCCAACTACGCAAAAACACTTGGCTGGTTTGGAAAGGCGGCGAGTTGTCTGATTTCGAGCTCAATTTCCAATTTCGATTGACCGGTGCACCAGGCGCAAACAGCGGCGTGCAGATCCGTTGCCAAGTCGACAATGTTGATCATGTCTCCGGCTACCAAGCCGACTTGGATATGGGCGACATCTGGCTGGGGCGGATATATGACGAACACGGGCGGGCCCTGCTGGTCGAGCGCGGAAGCCGCGTCAAAATTGAAACCGACGGACAACGTCACACCCAAACGTTTGCACCGAAGGAACAATACAAGGTGTTGTTTCGGGAGAAGGCTTGGAACGAATATCGAATTGTCGCCGTGGGGCCCCGAATCGATGTCTACGTCAACGGGACGTTGTTCTCGCAACTCTTGGATCTCCAACAAGGCGAACGTGATTTGAAAGGCCAATTGGCGTTCCAACTTCACAGTGGTGGCGAAACCAAGATCGAATTCAAAGACATTCGGCTGGAGACGTTGAGCGACGAAGACGAATCGCGTCTGACGAAATTCGAACTGAAAACGGCTGCCCCAGCAGACATCGATCAATCCAACCAAGGCGTCTTTCCTAAAACCGACCAAGGCAGCGAACTGGATCTAGGATTCGAATCCGGGTCCTTGCGTGACTGGGTCAGCGAGGGTGAAGCGTTTCGTGGTCAACCGGTCAAGACTGACACGATCGCTAGTCGCTGGGCGGGACAGAGCAGTCAAAAAGTCGGCGATTACTTTATCGGTGGATTCGAATTATTACGTGATGCTCCCACCGGAACGATCACATCAAAGCCGTTCAAACTCGACCAGCCTTATGCCAGTTTCATGATCGGCGGAGGCAACACCGAAGCGACTCGCGTCGAAATCGTTGCGATAGCAGAGGACGGAACGCAATCGCCGATCTTTACCGCCGTCGGTGACAATCGCGAACAAATGCGACGCGTTGTTGCCGACGTGACCAAGTACATCGGAAACACAGTTGCCGTCCGCGTGATTGACGAGAACACCGGTGGCTGGGGCCATATCAATTTCGACGACTTCCGATTGCACGACACTCCGCCGGCTCCGGTACAAATCTCACAAGCATGGCGTTCAACAGAGAACCCGTTGCTTCAGCATTTGGTTCCCAACCTGCCAACCGAGCGATCTTTTGCGAGCGAGCGCCCGGAAGTCGCGTCGACGGTCGAGCAGATGTATGTCCCGGAGGGCTTTTCTTGCGACGTCGTCGCTGCCGAGCCAATCGTTCATCAACCGATCGCGTTTACCTTTGATGCTCGTGGCCGTTTGTGGATCGTCGAAGGACATTCCTATCCGCAGAAGCGTCCGGCAGGCGAAGGCTTGGACAAAATCGTCATCCTTTCGGACAAAGACGGTGACGGTCGTTTCGAAACACGCGACGTCTTTGCCGAAGGATTGAATCTGGTCAGCGGCCTGGAAGTCGGATTTGGCGGTGTCTGGGTGGGCGCGGCTCCAGAGTTATTGTTCATCCCGGATCGCAACGGCGACGATCAACCTGATGCCGATCCGATCGTGATGTTAGACGGATTCGGATACGGAGACACGCACGAAACATTGAACAGTTTCATGTGGGGCCCGGACGGATGGCTCTACGGAAACCAAGGCGTCTTTAACACGTCAATGATCGGCGCACCAGACGCTGCGGAGAACCAGCGTCAGCACCTAGCAGCCGGTGTCTGGCGATTCCATCCGACACGACGTGAGTTCGAAGTCTTCGCCCATGGCGGTAGTAACCAATGGGGCTTGGACTATGACCTCCATGGCCAGATGTTTATGACGCACTGCCGAAGCCACTGGGGACGTGGATCGACGACCCACGTGATGCGGAATGGTCACTATTGGAATCAGGTCAACGGTGGCTACGCGGACTTCATATCCGCGAACGAGTTGCCCGGCATGCCACACCTCAAGAGCTATCTGCTTGCGTCGGCCCGGTATGGCCACGGCGAAGGCGGCGCCGGAAAACCAGGTTCGCGAGCCGTCTATGGCGGCCACTCCCATGTCGGAACCATGATTTACTTGGGCGACAATTGGCCGGATGAGTACCGCAACCATCTGTTTACACTGAACCTGCACGGCCACCAAATCAACCATCAAGTCAACCGACGTGAAGCGGGTGGATACAACACCCAACACGCTGGCAGCGACGTATTGTTTTGTGCTGACCAACAATTCGTCGGCGTTGACTTAAAAGTCGGTCCTGATGGAGCGGTTTATATCAGTGATTGGTACGACCCAAGACACTGCCATAATCCCAACACCGAACTATGGGATCGGGGCAACGGCCGGATCTATCGCATGCAGTTCGATGCCACCTACCAACCTAGTACTGTTGACTACGAGAACGCGTCAGGCGCCGAATTGGTCGCGGCGTTAACTCATGCGAATCATTGGCACGCACGCACCGCACGGCTCGTTCTCGCCGACCGAGCGTCAACCGGAACGGTGGATGCGGCAACGATCGCCAGTTTGCGAGGCTTGCTTTCTAACCATGACGTTGCGATCCGACTTCAAGCGATTTGGACGTTGCACACAATCGGTCAAACCGATCAAGAGCTCGTTCGCTACCTACTGCATGACCAAAGCGAGTACGTTCGCGCCTGGGCTGTCCAACTAGGCTGTGAAGCACTTTCGGAAACGATCATGGGAGCGATCTTACAACGGTACTCCGAATCAGACGCTTTTACGAATGATCATTCACTCCTTGTCCGCCGAGCGATTGCATCGGCACTTCCGGACGTTGAACACGAGGCAGCGTGGGCAATCGCGGCGACACTTTTGTCCGACCAAAACAGCGTTTCCGATCGTGATTTGCCGCATTTGATCTGGCAATGCTTTGCACCGCTCCTGCGGTCTGATATCCGTCGTGGCATTCAACTTGCCGACGCCTCGCCATTGATCGCGATCAATGATCTTTCGCTGTGGTACGCGGCGCGGACCGATGCGACAGGACGCGATATTCTTTGTCAACGAATTGCCGACGCAGACGACCAGTCGTTGGCCCGCTTCACGACACTTTTTGCGGGGGCGGTCGCGGGCATGCGAAACATTGCCGCGCCGGAAACCTGGTCCTCGGTCTCTTCGCGTTTGTACGATTCTCACGACCTTCAAGTACGCACTTCAGCCGAACAGATCGGTGCTGCCTTCGCCGATCCAACCTTGTTCGCAAAACTACGACAAGTCGCTACAGACGAATCCGTTGATCCCGGGCAACGACGTCGAGCCATCCAGCTTCTGCAGGCTGACTCCAGTCGCGGAAACCTGGACGTCTACCTGGCCTTGGTCGATGAAACTGAATTTGCCGCAACGGCACTTCCACTCCTGGCCCGCTTTGACGATTCAAGGATCGCCGACAAAGTCCTACATCACTACAAGGGATGGCACCCTTCGATTCAAAATGCCGCGTTGGAGCTACTTTCCAGTCGCCCTCAATCGGCAGAACGGGTGTTGGACCAAATCGCCGCCGGCGAAATGGAAAAGGCTCAACTTACCGCGTACTTCGCGACCAAAATGGCAAACCTTGGCAACGACGAATTGAACACGCGTTTGGCCAAGGAATGGGGACGACTGGGTGCTTCTTCAGCAGAGCTCCAGGACGAGATTCGCAAGACGATCAACGCTTACAACGCAGCACCGAAATGGGCGTTCAGCGAACAACAGGGTGCGGCACATTTCAAAAAACTGTGCGCGGCATGTCACCAACCCGAGCAAGAGAACGCTCGCTTGGCGCCAAAGCTGGAAGGCACCCGCACGAAAGGTGTTGAGTATGCAATCGAAAACGTCATCGACCCAAACGCCGTGATCGGCCAGGACTTCCAAGCACGCGTGATCCTGACTTCGGATGGTCAGGTAGTCACGGGTCTGATTCAAGACGAAACCGAGAGTGCGATCACGGTAAAAACCGCAAACAGTGTCGTGACGATCAATCAGGACGAGATCGAAGAAATCAAAGTCTCCGAAAACTCCTTCATGCCCTCCGGCCTGCTAAACACACTAGACGATCGCGAAAGGATCGAACTATTCAAGTATGTTTTGTCGCTGTAGGCACCTGCGAAACTTGGTCGTGAATTCTTGATCAGCAAACCCCTGCAGGGATAATCGCAACATTCCCTGCCGGGCCATTTCTGATCGACAACGGATCGCATTCGTACCTTCGGATTGCGGAACGGCGTTGTGCGAAGACAGCCGTTGCACCAAACCGTTGACCGAGCAATGTGGGCTGAATAAGTTGGCGGCTACGACATGTTCCAGGCCAGGAGCCGATCAAAGTCGACTAGGCCTCCGCCCCTCTACTCCGTCGGAGTTTGCTGTGAAAGTACGCTGTTGTTTTGCGATGCTACTGGCTTGCACCTGGTTTGCGAACGTTCAAGCTGAAACGCCAACGGAACGCAGCAAGTCTACCGAAAGCGATTTGAATGTGGTTCGCGTCGTGTACTTGGTCTCGCGTGATCGAACGGAGCGACCCGAGTACACCGCAGCGATCGAACAAGCGATTGTTGATCTGCAAAAATGGTATGCCGGTCAACTTGGCGGAGCGACATTCCGATTGCATTCTCCAATCGTGGAAGTCATCAAAAGCCCCAAGCCGGCAGTTTGGTTCCACGCCAACCCTGCCGGCGAGCACAAAGAAAACTGGGGTTACAACAACACATTCGCCGAAGCCAGCGAATTGGTCGGTGCCAAGCACAACGACCCTCACATCACTTGGGTTATCTATTCAGACAGTCCGGGAAACAGCGGCCGAGGCGGAAGTGGAGTCGCCTGCATGCCCGAGGACGACTTGCTAGGGCTTGTTGGAAAGCATCCGACCCAGAAAGACAAACTTCGCTGGGTTGCCGGTCTCGGCCATGAACTCGGTCACGCCTTTGGGTTGCCGCACCCCGCAGATACGGTCAAGGACGCCGATGCAATCATGTGGACTGGCATCTATGGCAAGTACCCCGATCGCACCTACTTAACGGACGACGATAAAAAAATCCTGAGCCGCAGCCCGTTCTTCTACAACCCAGACGACAGCCCTGTTTATCGTTTGCCCAAGGTTGTCGCTCGCTACAGCTATCCGGGTGGCGCGTTCCTGCAGCACTCTTCAAAGTCGCCAACGATCTGGACCGAGACCAAAACCGACAGCGCGGCTCGATTCACATTCGAAGAGTCGAAACGCGAAAACGGCATGATCTACATCGACGACAGACCAAGGGGAATCAAAATCCGATTCCCGAGTGTAGGTGGTCATGCTGAGCTGTCAGCCGATTCTGGGACGACCTGGAATCGGTTCAGCGAATTCAAGTTGGACGAATAGCCGGCGATGCGCTCCGCCCGGCGCACTAGACCAGTACATACATTCGCCCTGTATCGATGGGTGCCACCGCAAAACTCTTCGGCTCGCCAGAACGGATGCGTTACGGTGTGTTTCTGATGGTCACACGCTGACTTCTGCGTCATCACGGCCAAGCCGCGATTCTTCCGATCACGCCTGCGACGGAACGCCACATGCGTTTCACCTCAATACCTCGCTACCTTCCTAGGTATAGACAGTTAAAACTATCAGTACCAGTAAGCTCGTCAGTCGCCTTTTCAGATTCACGAGCTTCCACCAGCATCGCTGGCGTTTCCCCACCTTTAGCGAGCCTGATCATGAACGGACTAAGAAGTTTCACATTGATTGTCATCATCGCAACTGCATTTCCAGCGATCAGCTTTGCGCAGCAGGGCCCGGGACGCGGATTCCGCGGTGGCGGCCAACCTGGTGCCGGCAGAGGCATGGGGCGTGGTCTTGGAGGCCCTGGGTTTGGAGGACGAGGCGCCGGAGGTGGTGCTGCGCAAGCAGAATCTCACGGGCATGACGAGCGACACGACGCTGATCGCGACGTCTTCCAGTTCCTGCTGCAGAACCACACCAAGATCAATCGCACCGTCACCGAATTGCCCAACGGCGTGGAAACACTCACCGAATCCGCCGATCCGGATGTCGCTGACAAAATCAAAGAACATGTTTCGTGGATGGAGTATCGAATCGAGAACACCAACCCGATTCGCATGCGTGACCCATTGTTCGCAGAGCTGTTCAAGCACACCGACAAGATCGAAATGAAACATGTCGACACCGAGAACGGCGTTCGCGTCACTGAGACATCATCGGATCCGGCGGTTGCCAAGCTGATCCAAGCACATGCGAAAGTGGTTACGGGTTTTGTCGAGCGTGGCTTTGCCGAAGCGATGAAAAACCATCCTGTCCCGGGCTCAACCCCAACCACCGCAGCGACGTCAACTCCGACAATCGCCGGATATGGCAAAGTCGTTCAGTTAGCGGACGCGGTTCAGCAACCGCGTGATGGGACCAAGATTGTCGTCGACTTAACCCGCGGCGGTGACGCAAAGGAAATCAATCCTGGCCTTGAAAAGATCGCCAAGTACCTAAACATCTATGCCGGCGGCGGAGCGGAACCGGCGAGCGTGCACATTGCGGTCGTACTTCATGGCGACGCGACGTTCACGGTGCTTAATTCCGATGCCTACGCCCGGCATTTCAACACACAAAGCAACCCGAATCTCACACTGCTACATGAGCTGCACGAAGCGGAGGTGGAGATCTATGTCTGTGGGCAAACACTGATTTCCAAAGGCAGCCGTCCAGACGAAGTTGCGGTTTTTGTCGACACCGCCGTATCAGCCGTGACCTCAATTGCAAACCTGCAAGCCGACGGATACGCCTATCTACCGCTTGGTAATTGAGTCACCGCGATTGCACCGATAGCAATCTCAGGGCTGACACCCCAAGCTGCCGACGCGGACTCTTCCGGAGTCAAACCTGCCCGTAATCGAAGTGCAAGTACACATCGTGTTCGGGCGTGGTTCCGTTGTGCGAACATCGAGTCATACCTCGCACGCCCCGAAGGGGCCGGCGTCGCTACCGCCGTCCCGTTGACTTTCGATCCAAACGATCGACACCCTCAACGTTACCGTTCACCAGCACCTTCTATTTCTGGCGGGTTGACTTGTGTAGTAGGCGTCGGCGGGCACGGCGCGTTTTCTTGCGGTCGGCAGCTTGCCGACGTTCTTCTTGGCAGTAGCTGCGTACGGACTCTGGTTGCTCGGCTGTCCATGCGTGCGGCGACATCGCTGCCCAGTCCGTCTCGCCAGCCAGCGACTTGAGGATCGCGACTTCTTCGTCGGTCCACTGAGCATTGGCCGAAGGCCTCAATCATCGTAGCCTGCGGCAACGCCGTAGGAACCTGAAAACGAAACCGACAATTGGCCGAAGGTCAATTTCAACCGATTTTTTTCGGCCGCCGCCGTCGCCTTTGGAATCCAGCCGGAAAAGGCATTGAAGGGATGAGTAGTCGTTAACCTCAAAACTGCATCAACGCACTGGAAAACCGACCAAATCGAGACCGCGTACCTTTTCCCACTCGGCGAGGTGCTCTTCCAATCGCTTGCCGGGAAAGACACGCAGCCAGCGAATCGCGACTTCTTCGTCGGTCCACTGAGCTTTGGCCGAAGGCCTCAATCATCGTAGCCTGCGGCAACGCCGTAGGAACCCGAATACAAAGCCGACGATTGGCCGAAGGTCAATTTCAACCGATTTTTTTCGGCCGTCGCCGTCGCCTTTGGAATCCAGCCGGAAAAGGCATTGAAGGGAGGAGTAGTCGTTATCCTCAAAACTGCATCAACGCACTGGAAAATCGACCAAATCGAAACCGCGTACCTTTTTGCCACTCAATATTGACGCGGGAACCTGCACCGGTTGCGGCGTGGCGAACACGCGATTCGGCCGGCGGTCGTCAATCGAAAGGTATGGAGAGGCTACTGAAGTGAAGCTGGTGCGAACGCCCAGTCGATCATCAGGAGCGTGATGCGAACGTGCGTGCAACGACTGGCCGCCCCATTTACATTCTTGCATCGTCAATTAACAAGCCCGACGCCTCTGCCTCTGCCCATCTCCGTTCGGTAAACAAGTACGGAGGATTTACACGGTCGTTGTATATTCCGACCGAACGAGCTATGGAAATCGTCAAACGATTAGCTGGTGAATATCCAGATGGTCCAATCTTGATATTCCATGGACTAAAGACGCAGTCAAATGCACCTTCCAAAGGCTGCGAAAAAACATGGATTGGATTTCACATACTATGCAATGCCGCACACCAACATTACCAACAAACTGCTGGCGGGTGTGGTTACCCACGTTGTTGCTGCCCTTGCTGAACACAAACCAACAAGGATGATCGACGAGGTCGATTCACATGTTTCGTAAGATTACAAGTACATGCTGGTGCTGGCGAAAAAAGGTGCATAAAAATATCGTGCCTCTAGATCCAGTATCGCTCACGATCTTTTTCGGATTTGGAGGATATTCGGATTTTCCGGGCCTCGGACTTGCACCCACCCTTCCCGGGGGCTACCCTGCACCCACGCAAATGAAAGGCGGTTTGTTGTTGGTCGTGTTTTGGTACCCTCAGATTGTGGATTCAAAATGATTCGAACGATTAAATTGGCGGTGGCGTGTGTGTTAGTACTCGCCACGGCGGGCACGGTGCAGGCTGCGATGATGACTTTCAATATCAACCAGACCTGGAGCCAAGGAAACGGGCAAACCGATATCCCCGCCACCAGTATCTCGCTAGGCGGTGCCGGCCAGTTCACGCTTGATCCGGGATTTAGCGAGGAATTCTTTGACTTTACGTTCGCTGGTACTGGGACGTTTTCGACAATCAATTCCAGTCTTGGTGGCTACTACTTCTTAGATTCTTACTCTCCAATGGAATTTATTGGAGCTGGCAATTTTGGTGACCACATTTCTGCAAACGGTGACTGGGACACAATCCTCGTTGGCGGCTCGACTGCTGGTGTTTGGGGCGGAACTCATGATGGATACTTGGGGTTTAGATCCGATACAGGCAATTTTGGCTGGATCGACTATTCTTTCACTCGGTCTGGTAGTGTTTCGACACTGACGTTACTGGACGGTGCTTACGAGGATCAGGCAGGCGTGGTTATTCTTGCGGGCGACACTATTGTAAATGCTGTTCCCGAACCTTCCTCGTTCGCCTTATTTGGTATTGGCGTTTGTGTCGCTGGTGCTGGATCACGTCGCCGACGTCGCATGCCGTTGGGTGTCGCCAACTAACTCTACCGACAACAATCCCAAACTTCAAAGCGTTGAGGGCAGCCATTGACGGCTGCCCTTTTTTATTTGCTTGACGCTAAAAACCAAGAAAGGCCCGTAGCAGAACCACGAACTTTTCAACGCATCATATCGATAATGGACTGAATGGATGGTGCCATCCATCATCCAGAAAAGCGTTCAGAACGCGATTACCACAGGACATCAATGTCAATTCCGTTCCGCCTGCCGCAAAGCCTCTTAATCGACCCGTTGGCAGAAGTGCTACACAGAATGCTAGGGCGCAGCGTGATGCTGCAATACTTCAACGAGCTGGTGCTGAAGATGTAAGAATTAACCAACAGCAGGTGAACGCGGCCGGTGAGCGAGTTGGAACAAACCTCCCTGATTTGCAGTACACCAATCCACGAACTGGTCAGCGTGTTAATATTGAATACGAACGGACAGGTTCGACACGAGGGCCAGTACACCAAGAAAGGATTCTTGCGAACGATCCGTCCGCGAGAGTTTGAATACGGGAGAATTCAAATTGATGATCGAACAAACTGAATTGCTAGGAGGCGTGTATCGACCGATAACCAACACAATTGGTTTCCTCGAATGTCGTGCTGAGACTGCAGCGAAAGCGTTCTTTGCGTGGAAGGATCGAACCTATTCGCGGGATGGTCGAAAATTGCGAATGGAACGACGCGAATCAGCGTCGCTTGAGGCATGTCTTGCCTCGTTGCTTCCCTTGACCTCTCGACCATCGCGGTGGGTCTTTATTGAAACTCAGTCAAGTTGGTGTGCGTATATTGAGAATCGCTGGCGCGGGACTGACCCAACTCCAATCGCACCCCTTGCTGGCGACCGCCTTAACAGTCGCGGCATTCGATGCACGAACATCCCTGCAGGAGAATCGCCAGCCACAATCCTTGAGGTTTACCGCTCAACTTGGAGTGAACTGGGGAATACAGAACGTTCGATATGTGCGATGAAGGACGGTAGTAGTTGGACTTTTGATACCTTTGGCGACCCGTTTGAGTTTGAGCAAATTCATCAATACTCTGCGAATCGAATACGCGACCGGTTCACGTCAAAAATGCTCGCCCAGTACTTGAACCAATTCGGAATATCCCCTTTTGACGAATCGTTCTACCTCACTCCAAATTGCGTTTTTTATATCGTTGACATTGATGGTCCGCCGCTGCCCAACATCAAGGAGTATTCTCTCAACGAAGCCGTAACTTGATGCCCCAAACAGTGGACGGCTCTCTCCGTCAAGCTATCCGAATCCTGATCCACCCATGTCGGCCCCACCCGTCCGAAACGAGCCGCAGACAGTCGAAGGATCAATGGATGGTGCCATCCATCATCCAGCTAAGCAAGCTGAACTGGAACCACGACTCTCCAAGTGCAACAAACAGTCGCTGGGCTTCTTCCGCGATTTGCTGGCTCGTTCAGGCTCATGCAGCTGAGCTTTGTTCCAGTGTCGGCGCAGCGTGGTACCGACGGATTTCACTTTCATTCAGTGGCTGGTGCGTTAGCGATGGCTAGTTTGATCAGCGACAAGCTAGTCGAAGCAGGCCGCCGCGATTGCTTGGCCGCGATGATGCTGCCGGCCTGTTTGCCTTGCGTGCTCTCGCATGGATTCTGGGATTAATGGATGGTGCCATCTAACATCTGGGGTGCCCCCGAAACTTGGTCCAGGGTTATGAAGGTAGGGATTAGGTTACTGAATCACATTCGTTGTGCCGCTTCGACGTAAGGAGCGCAGCGACTGGAGTTGAAGCGGCACAACGGGCCGCGAACTCCGCAGGGGTAAGCCCACTCAGCGAGCTGTGTGGACGCCGGTGGTTATAGGTCGATCTCCATTGGCTGATCACCTGTTGGGCTTCAGCAAGCGTGCTGAATGCTTCGCACGACAAGCACTCGTCCCGAAGCCGACTGTGAAAGCTTTCGACGTAGCCATTCTCCCAGGGGCTGCCTGGTTCGATGAACGACGTGCCGACATCAATGCGACCGAGAAAACCTCGAACGCGACGACTGATGAACTCGGGGCCATTGTCACTTCGGATGAATGCTGGAACGCCTCGGATCGCGAACACATCCACCAGGAGATCAACCAAGTCATCACCCGTAAACCGGCGGGAGACCTCCAAGGCAATGCATTCCCTGGAGTACTCATCGATCAGTGACAGGATTTTCAGCGAGCGTCCGTTGCTTGTCCGATCAAAGATAAAGTCGATCGACCAAACATGGTTCATGTGTTCGGCGCGGCGACGGCAGATGCCACCGGAATCGCTTCCGAGCCTGCGTTTCTTCGTCTTTTTCCGCGGTACGCGAAACCCTTCTCGTTTCCACAGTCGGTAGATCCGTTTGAAATTCACTGTCCACCCTTCACGGCGTAGCATCCGCGTGATCATCCGATAGCCGTAGCGTGGGAATTCACGAACCAGTTCATGAATGCGGCGAAGCAATCTCTCTTCGTCGCTCTTGGATTGCGTCTGGTACCGCTGTGTACTTCGCGGTTGACCAAGCGTCTTGCATGCCCGACGTTCTGACACCTCAAAGGTCTTTTGAGCCTTGGCGACAGCCTCACGTCGTCGCGTCGGGCTCAGAAGTTTCCCTCCGCAGCCATCTTCAAAATCTTCTTGTCCAACTCCGCTTCTGCGAGAAGCTCTTTCAATCGTTGATTTTCGACCTCAAGCTCTCGAAGGCGTTTCGCTTCGTCGGATGTACTTGTTTACCGCACGGTGATGGGCAGAGGCAGCGGCAATGGCGTCGGGCTTGTTAATTGACGATGCAAAAATGTAAATGGGTCAGCCAGTCGTTGCATGCACGTTCGCATCACGCTCATGATGATCGACTGGGCGTTTGCGCCGGCTTCACTTCGGTTGCCACCCCAGACCTTTCGATTGACGACCGCCGGCCGAATCGCTTGTTCGCCACGCCAATTGGTTG
>NZ_NPDI01000026.1:0-30367 GCF_002251265.1 Rhodopirellula sp. MGV
CTGATTAGTGTTCCCAATATTCCAACCACTGATCTCCACTAATCGAACACCAATGAAGACAACTGAAAATCATAATGGATTGGTGATTGCACTTGTTGGATTTCGGGTGATTTGACAAGCCCGACGGCACTGCCTCTGTATCTATCCATCATGGTGATGGTAAACAAATACCGGTAACGTGCCTTTCACCGGAATTGAGACTTGCCAGATGGCGATTTCCCCGCTGCCTGGATTGGCTTCTCATGTTTAGCACTGGGACACTCGCGACCGACGAAGCGTTTCGCGTCGCCGAAGCTCAACTGCCGGACTTCATGTGGCTCCATGCTGACCGGTTTGAGAGCGCATCGCCTGATGAATGGGACAGGCTGATGGCTGGGGCAGAGCGCTGCGGTGCGAGCGAGCATTGCTGTGAGGCGGCCGATTACGGATCGATTTGGAATTCGGCGGGTAGCTGATAGTTCTTTTTCTTCGCGGCGTCGCGTGTCGTGATCAGGATCTCGGATTCGGCTGCAGGTTTGCCGGTTGGGTGCACGACCCAGATCAGTGCTTGCTTGGGGTCCTTGGGGCTGGTTGCCGTCGGATCCGGATTCGCGGCGCGGACGATGTCGGTCAACACTTGGCGTAGCTTCGTGTCTTCTTTGTCGAAGTTGCGGATCTGCTGGTTTTGTGTGATGCCGTTGAGTTCCAAATCACCGCCGACAATTTTGAAGGTTGGTACGGCGGATCCTTTGGGCAGGTCTTGTCGGAATTCGTCAGCGACAGCATCGATCGAAAACTGCAGCGACAGTTGCAGGAACGAAATCGACATCGGCCGATCGAGCAGTTCGTCGATGGTTAGCTCCTGGGTCTCGTTTCCAGCTGTTCCGTTGGCAGCTGATTCACCCGGCGGCGTGTTCATTGCCAGTAGCGTTGCCAGCGAAACTTGTTTGGCAGCGTTGGTTGGCAAGTATGCTGATGCGATGACGGTTGATCCATCGATACTGCTTCGTGTTTGGTCGGAGACAAATCGCAGCATCAATGGCAAGCGTGATGCGAGGACTCGCCAAGACCGATCGGGGATGGTGTCCAGCAAGAACTTGTCTGCCCAGCTTGGCCAGGCTTGCATCGTGTCGCGAAGGTCGCGTAGCAGTGTTGCTTGGCTCGCGCCGCCAGCGGGGACTTCACGCAATTCGACGTAACTGGAATCGGCTTCAACGGTCAGCGACAATTGAAACGCGGCGACATCGGGGATGAGCCAGTTTTTCAGTGATTGACGCAGCTCGGGAACGCTGCGGTTGATCAGTTCACGCCCATCGGCGAACAAAAAGTTAGGCGTCGCCAAAACAACCATGTCGGACTGTTCGCTGGCTTGCGACCACAGCGTTTGCAGGTTGCGTGGCAGCGGGATGCCGCCGCCCGCATTGTCGGCGACTTCGCGGATTTGCTCCATTGTGCCGGCAACGAATCGCGTGACATCTTGGCCTTCGGGCAGTTTGCCGTTCTCCCCGCCACCGATGTAGTAAGCGTTTTTTAGGTCTTCGTCGGCATACAGGACCTGTTCGCCGGAACGGGTTTCGATCGCGTCCCATTGTTCTAGCAATGTTGCAATTGGAGTCGGTTCGGCAAGCTTGATCACCATTGCGGTCCGTGGGTAGCCGCTTGATCCTGGGAAGAAACCCATCACGCATTGGTCAATCGAATCAGCGGGGACGCCACTGCGATCTGCCATGTAGGAAAGCATGGCGTCGAGTTCTTCGCCGAATGCGTCGCGAAGTGGTGAGTCCGTCGCGGTGAGCTTGGCGACCGAGATCTTTGCGATAATCGCCGGACCCGGTGGCAACAGTTCAAGTGATGGCGAAGACGATTTCGCATCGTAGGGCGGGACCCAAAGCAAGCGATCGTTGTCAACGATCTCGAAACCGCGGACGAGTTTCGGACCGCTATCGACGGTCGGTTCTGTGCGAGCCTCGCCGACCTTTGGGATCGACTGGGTGATGCGCGGGCGTGGGGATGGGGTCGGTTTGGGTTGTGGCCCGCGACCACGAAGCATGATCGCAAGACCCAGCAGCACCAGCGGGACCACCATCATCCCGGCCAAAATTGGGACGCGATTCTTGTTGCGCCGTCGTCTCCGCCGGACGTGAGACGCGGGCGTGGAAGGCGTGTTGTCTGTTTTGGTTTCAGGAAGCGTGGCAGGCTCGGCAGCGACACTAACCGGTTCGGCATCGATAGCAACCGGTTCGGTAATCTCAGCGGTCGGCTTGGCAGCCGAAATTGGTTCCGCTGCCGGGGCAACGTCAGGTGTGGGTGCGGCTTCAGGTGCGGGTGCGATTGGGGTCGGCTTTGGTTCGGTGGTTGGTTTGTCGACCGGTTTCGAGGCCTGCTTGACCACCCGCTTTTTCACGGCTTTGGGCTTCGCAACAGTTGGTGGCGGGGCAGGTTCTGGTTTCTCTTCAGGTTGCGCGGTCGGAGTAGCTGTTGGGCTCGGCTTGAGATTCGGCGGCTTGAGAGTCGACGGCTCTGGTTTCTGAAGTTCCGATGCGACCGGTTCGGGAGTAGGGGCAGGCGTTCGCGCCGCTGGCTGTTTCTTTGCGGCCGTGCTGACTTCGGCAGCCCGCTGGAGTGCGGTGGCGAAGGTAGCGGCGGAATCAAACCGGGCGGCCGGGTCTTTGGCCATCGCGTAGGCGAGGACGCGTAGGACCGGATCGCCTGATGCGCCTTGGGCAATTGCCTCGGCAAGTTCGGTTGGCGTTGTGTCGCGATGTGACGCAAACAACGCTTCGTTCGTTTCGCCGGAGAACGGCTGCTTGCCCGTTAGCACGGTCAAGAGCAGACATCCGAGTGAATAGATGTCGGATGCGACCGTTGGGGCTGTGTTCGGATCGGAGAGTTCTGGCGCGGCGTACTGTGCGGACGGTTCGATGCGTTCGATCCAGCTCGCTGACAAGTCGGCGAGTGGTGAGCGAGCGGGCGAGGATGGGTCGCGGAGCAGGACTGCGTTGCCCTTGCTGGTCACCCAGACGTGGTCCGCGCCGATCGCACCGTGTACGATGCCGCCGTTGGGGGCGTTGTGGATCGTTTGCAAGGCTTCGGCGACATCGACGCCCAGACGAACGGTTTTGCGGAGGCTGAGTTTCGGTTTGCTTTTCAGCACACCCCACAGGGGCGCCCCGGTTGGCAGCGGGGAAAAAATCTCGACGATCTGTTCTGTGTTTTCGGATTGGGCCCCACCAGATAGCTCGATCGGTTGCAACGCAGGGTGCCGGAGTTCGCTATGGAACGCCAGCCAGCTGCGGCGGGCTTCGTCGAGTGCCGACAGCGGTGCACGGAGCAGGAAGCCTTGTCGCGACGGAGTCGATTCACCGGCAGCCTCAGTTGGGGCGACTGCGGTCTGGACGGCCAGCCAGTGTGTCAGTGGGCGCACCGGCGTGTCATCACGCAGGACGAAATGCCCTAGCCTGAGAGTGGGGGCAGGATCGCCGAGCAGCTGTTTGGCTTGGAACTTGGTCAGCACGCCCTCGCGGATCAACATCGCCGCGATTGTCGGGCTGTCAAGCGAAGAGTCCGGTGACTGACGCGAGCACGCCTCGGCAAATTTGCTGCATCCGTGCTGATCGGTCAGACCGGAATCGACGAGACGTAACCAAAACTCAGACGGTGCGATCGGCATGCAAGGAATAGGCAAAAGTTAGGGGCGAAGAGGCAATCCGTAGAACACAGTTTAGCTGATACAACTGAATTTCGGTCCCTTAGCGGCAAACGTAACGAGGCATGACCGCTAATTGCGACCCATAATTTTTCGTACGGGTGGGCGAAAGCGATGTAATGACGCGCGTATGATTGCCTGCACCTGACTACGTACAACGCGGCCCGACATGCTTTCCAATCGAAGTTTGCTTGAATTTTGAATATCGTCTATTTGAGTTCCGAAGCAGTCCCCTTTGCAAAGACCGGGGGACTAGCCGACGTCTGTGGCACGCTACCACGCGAAGTCGCAGCGCTAGGACACCGCTGCACGGTCATCATTCCCGCCTTCCGTTCGGTCCGCCGTTCCGGCTGTAAAATCGAAACGACGGATCAAAGCTTTGCGATCCCGATGACACCGACAAAATTGATCGGTGGGCGGTTGCTGCGAAGCCATCTGCCGGACAGCAACGTCGAAGTCTTGATGATCGACCAGCCGCAGTACTTCGATCGGCCTTCGTTGTATGGTGACGCTAGCGGCGACTATCCCGATAACGCCGAGCGGTTCACGTTCTTTTGTCGTGCCGCGTTGGTAGCGTTGCAGCGTGTTGGCAAGCGAGTCGATGTGCTGCACTGCAACGATTGGCAGACCGGGTTGATCCCCGGATTGGTCCGAACGCATCGTAAAAAGTTGCCGGTGCTGAAAGACACCGCAACGATCATGACCATCCACAACATGGCGTACCAAGGCCAGTTTCCTTCCGACGCGTTTCCGCTGACAGGGCTCGATTGGCCTGAGTTCAATCACGAGACGTACGAGTACTACGGCTACATGAACTATCTCAAGGCTGGCATCGCGATGTCAGACTTGGTCACGACGGTAAGCCCTCGTTACGCGATGGAAATTCAAACGCCGTATCACGGTTGCGGATTGGATGGAGTGATTGCGTCACGTGGCGGCCGCGTGGTGGGAATCACCAACGGAATCGATACGTCGATCTGGAATCCAGAAACCGATGATGCGCTCGCCGCAAGATTTACGGTTGGCAATTGGCAAGAGGGCAAGGTTGCTAACAAGCGATCGCTGCAGGCCGAGTTCGGTTTGGAACTCAATGATGATGTCCCAATGATCGGCTTGGTGGGAAGGCTTGCCGATCAGAAAGGATGGGACCTGATTTTGCCGGTGATCGAGCAGCATGTTGCCGAAAAGCGTCCGACACAGTGGATGGTACTTGGTAGCGGTGATCCGCGCATCGAAGCCGAGCTTACCCGTCTTGCCGAACTTGCGCCAAAGCAAGTTGCCGCACATGTGGGCTTTAATGACTCACTCGCGCATCGGATCGAAGCTGGCGCTGACTTGTTTGTGATGCCAAGTCACTACGAGCCTTGTGGCTTGAATCAGCTCTACAGCCTCCGGTACGGAACGGTCCCAGTAGTGACACCAACTGGCGGTCTTGCCGATACAGTCGTAGATACGTCAGCAGAGACATTGGCCAAAGAAACGGCCACTGGCTTCCATCTTCGCGAGAACTCGCCGCGCGGTCTCGACGAAGCGATTGGTCGAGCGCTCTATTTGCGATACCACGAGAAAAAAAATTGGGCCGACCTTGTTCGGCGAGGGATGACGTGCGACTGGTCTTGGAGGAAGAGTGCATCCCAGTATGTGGAGCTTTATGAAAACGCAGTTTCCCTTATCGCATCACCAGACGAGTAGAGTTGCCGCGAGATCTCATCGGCATCGGAAAATATTTAAATTCCTGCCTTGAACCCAGGACAGAATCGCTAGAGTTGTGCGATAGAGAGAGTGCGACGAGTCACCAAGAAAGGGAGTATCGTGGGGGCCCGAGTCGCATACTGCGTAATTGTGAAGAAATCTTCACAGATGCGTAGTTGTCGCTTTAAACCAACCCAAATGTAGTCCGCCATGTTCCCTAACGCCGATTCTGATATGCATCCAGATGCGGCGGACTCTTCTGCACGACAACAAGTGCGCGAGGCGGAGTTAGAGTTTGCTGTCAAACGAAAGGCTCCAAAAACGGACGGCCCGATCGACATGGATACTCGTCTAGCTACAGACGAGCAGACCAGGATGATGCTCTCCGTCCGACGGACCAGTCGTGGTACCGTTAACCGTTGGGACGTCGATCCAGACGCCCAAGATCAAATCATTGGCGAACATGCTTGGCTGAACGACGAGTCAGCTTCGCATTCCCGCCGTGATCAACTGTCCGGCGGTTGGACCATTTACGCGCCCAAGCGTGATGAACGGCCCAATGAGTTCATTCCTCATAGTGGGCTGCAGTCGCCGGTCTACCGACAGGGCGAGATCCAACTCGGATGTCCGTTTTGCGCGGGATCCGAAGGTCAAACCCCCGAAGCCGTATGGACCGGCCGGCTAGGCGACCTGTGCGCCGTTCCCACCGACCAAGGTGCAGATCGATTCGCGCGACCATTGGTCAATGCTTGTTTTGGCGAGCAGCCTGATTGGGACGTCCGTGTCGTGCCGAACAAGTTCCCGGCCGTCACGTCGATCGAAGGTGCTGAGGTCCGGTCGCACGAGCCCTCCACCGATGAACTGTTTCCCTCGGCGCCCGTTGTCGGTGGTCACGAAGTGATCATCGAATCGTCTGGGCATGCCGAAAACATGGCATCCTTCGACCCCGCGCTCGTGTATTTGACGCTCGTCGCTTACCGTGAACGGATCAAGCACTGGGCATCAGTCGACGGAATCCGTTACATCAGCGTGTTCAAGAACTGTGGTCCCGAAGCCGGTGCTTCGTTGCATCACAGCCACAGCCAGCTGATCGCGACCAGTTTGTTGCCTCAGGCAGCTCGCGTGACGATGGCTCGATGCGAAGCACACCGCGCCCGTGTCGGAAGCTCGCTGGGTTGCGACCTGTTGCGTGCGGAGTGTGAACAAAAAAGTCGCGTCATCGCTAAGAAAGACTCCTTCGTCGCCTACTGCCCGTTCGCAAGTCGTTTCCCGGGGATGATTCGGGTCACTTCGATGAGCCATCAGCCGCGATTCGAGACGTTCGACGATCCGACCCTGGATCGGTTGGCAAGCATGCTGACTCGTGTGATCTACTGGGTCGATCAAGCGTTCCCTGGAAAGGCGTACAACTACTTGTTGCACACCTGCCCGCCCGCGTCCTCGCAACCAGACGCGTTCCAATGGTGGTTGGATATCTTCCCCCGCCTGAACAAAGCCGCCGGATTCGAGTGGAGCAGCGATTGCATGATCAATTCGATGCTGCCCGAAGTCGCTGCTGCCAACTATCGCCGAATCGCTCGCCGTGACGATCCTCGTCGCGTGTTGGCCTTCGGCTAAGTCTTACCCCCACGCTATCGCTCGCGAATCGCCGTATCGAGAAGCGGCCGAGAATGCAGTTTCACACTGCATGTTTCATGCAGTGCGTTCAAGCCGTGTTTTCGGCAACGGCCAGGATCATTGTCAACGCATGATGCGTTGGCGCGCCGGATGCACCATTTGCAGAGTGTCTACGCACTTGGCGGAAGTACAAAAGGATGCACAGATGCCAGCTTGTCAGGCATGACAGTGCAAATTTTCAGTTGCCACACGGGCATTCCAGGGAACAGTCGGTTAGACCAGCTGTTGGTTTTCTAGAAAACTCCCGTCACTCGCGCTATGAAGATCCGCCCTAATTGCCGATAGACTGGATTGGCTGGACTGGGGAAACTGTACGGCGTGCGTTGCCTTTACTTCGTGGGTCGTGTTTGGCTTTTACATGTTCGGCAATTTTTTGCTATCAGTAACAAGGTCGCTAGGAAGGATATTCGGGATTGTCGGCCTGGTCCGTACAATCCGCGACAGCCACCGGATCGTCCGGGCTTAGCGTCTGCCCTGATTTACGACTTGCTTTCCAATCAATTATCGCACCACCTGATATGTCCGCTCACGTTCATCTCTGCCTGGTCCTTCACAACCACCAACCGATCGGAAACTTTGACGGTGTCTTCGAGCAAGCGTACCAAGACAGCTATCTGCCATTTCTAGAAGTCTTCGAGCCCTATGACCAGCTGCAGATCTCGCTGCACACCTCAGGGCCGTTGATGCTGTGGCTGGCCGAACGCCACCCCGAATACCTTGATCGCCTGCGTTTGCTGGTTGAAGCCGGACGCGTGGAGATCATCGGCGGTCCGCAGTACGAACCGATCCTGACGATGTTGCCTTCGCGCGACCGAGTTGGCCAGATCGAGTCGTACAGCCGCTGGTTGGAGCGAAATCTTGGCACGACTCCTGACGGGATGTGGATGCCAGAGCGCGTGTGGGAGTCGCCGCTGACGAGTGATATCGTTGACGCCGGGATCAGTTACACAGTGTTGGACGACTATCACTTCCGCGCCGCTGGTCTTCGCAATGAAGAGATGACCGGTTACTTCATCACCGAAGACGATGGGCGATTGTTGCGGATTTTCCCTGGCTCTGAGCACCTGCGGTACACGATCCCGTTCCAGCCGGTGCAAGCGACGATTGACCATTGCCGCGAAGTTGCCGAACGCTCGCCCGGTGCCGTGCTGACCTTCGGTGACGATGGCGAGAAATTCGGCACGTGGCCTGACACCAAAGTGCATGTTTATGAACGTGGATGGTTGCGTGGCTTGTTTGATGCGTTGACGCAGAACGCATCTTGGCTGCATACGGTGACATTGAACGAAGCGATCAATCGGACGCCATCACGTGGCAAGGTTTACCTGCCCGATTGCAGCTACCGTGAAATGGGCGAATGGTCCTTGCCGACCAAAGCACAGCAAACGCTTGGCCATGTCACGCACGAGATGGAAGCGGATCCGCACTGGAAAGATCTCAAGAACTTTGTACGCGGTGGGTACTGGCGTAACTTCAAACGCAAGTACGAAGAAACCAACGAAATGTACGCTCGGATGATGCATGTCAGCCGGCGTTTGGCTGATGCCGAAGCGGCTGGTGTGGACGCCGGGCAACTGGCTGTCATTCGCGACCACCTTTATCGCGGGCAATGCAATTGTCCGTACTGGCATGGCGCGTTCG
The DNA here is from genome assembly GCF_002251265.1 of Rhodopirellula sp. MGV. Taxonomy (NCBI): domain Bacteria; kingdom Pseudomonadati; phylum Planctomycetota; class Planctomycetia; order Pirellulales; family Pirellulaceae; genus Rhodopirellula; species Rhodopirellula sp. MGV. Next base: position 8,696 of record NZ_NPDI01000026.1, read on the forward strand.
GTGGGATTTATCTGCCGCACCTTCGCAACGCGATCTTCGAGCACTTGATCACGGCGGACAACTTGTTGGCGCAGCTGACTGGCGAGTTCAACGACACCGCTGTCACGGCAACCGCTGACGACTACAACTTTGACGGGATGCAGGAAGTTCGTCTGAGCAATGACAAGCTATGTGCTTGGGTCCAGCCCGGCCGCGGCGGACGGATCTATGAATTGGACGTTCGCAAGATCAGCCACAACTTGCTCGCGACGTTGCAGCGTCGTCCCGAAAGCTATCACCAAAAGGTGTTGGCCGGCCCGAACGCGGCAGGCGATGATGTCGCCAGCATTCACGACCGGGTCGTGTTCAAACAAGCTGACTTGGACAAGCGATTGCAGTATGACCGCTATGCACGCAAGAGCTTGATGGATCACTTCTATGACAACGACGCATCGCTCGAGAACGTTTGGCGTGGCGAAGCGATGGAACGTGGTGATTTCGTCGAGCTGCCCTTTGAGACGAAGCTCCGCCGCGGAGCCGATCGAGTACAAGTTCAAATGCGACGCGAAGGCAACGCCTGGGGGATTCCGATTGTGTTGACCAAAGCGGTCACCATGGTCGCTGGCAGCGAAACGATGGAAGTCACATACCTGCTGGAGAACCTACCGCAGGATCGCGATTTGCACTTCGGGATCGAGCTGAACTTCGCCGGTTTGCCCGCCGGTGCGGACGATCGTTATTTCACAGACGAAAACGATCATCGACTGGGGCAACTCGGCCAACCGCTTGATCTGCATGACGCTTCGGCATTGAGCCTGTCGGATCGTTGGTTGGGAATCGATGTCGCGTTGAAGCTGGATCGCCCCAGCGGCATCTGGGCGTTCCCTGTCGAAACGGTCAGCCAAAGCGAAGCGGGCTTCGAATTGGTTCACCAAAGCGTTTGTGTCCAGCCACACTGGTTGATTCGCGGTGACAGCGAAGGACGCTGGCACGTGACCATCGAAATCGCTGCCGCTTGCGAGCAGAACGCGGAAACGGTTGACGAAGAACAAGTCATTCAGCTGTAAGCATTGTTTGTCAATCTTGTTGGCCAGCATTGTTTGATGGCTGGTAATCACGATCAAAACCCAACACGGCACGCCAGTCATGGCGTGCCGTGTTTCGTTTGCATGAAGGAGCTCCGCATGCGGTTCGCCGGCATGGTATGATCGCGGGCATCTTCCCCACCTTTTGCCCTCCCAGGCTCCCTGCCAATGCCCGCAACACCGGACGTTTCTCGCGTCAGCGACTACCAACGCGATGGATTTTTGTTGTCGCGTTCTCTTTTCGATCGGGACGAAATCGATCTGCTTCGTCGGTCAGCCAAGGAAGACAAGCGTCTGGATGATCATGCGTTTGGACGCAATGACGGCGAGGGCGGTACCGTTCGGTTGTCGCTTTGGAACCATCCCGGTGAAGGGATTTATGGTGCGTTCGCACGCTGCCACCGCATCGTTGACACGGCAGAACAGCTGCTTGGCGACGAGCCGTACCATTATCATTCCAAGATGATCATGAAAGACGCACGCGTGGGCGGTGCATGGGCGTGGCATCAAGATTACGGATATTGGTATGGCAACGGTGTGTTGACGCCAAACATGCTGAGCGTGTTTATTGCTGTCGACCCAAGCACCAGATTGAACGGTTGCTTGCAAGTCATTCGTGGGTCACACCACTGCGGCCGTATCGATCATCGATTGACTGGCGAACAGGCCGGAGCAGATCTGGACCGCGTGGAGCAGATCTTGAATCGGATGGAGCATGTTTATGTCGAGATGGAGCCTGGCGATGCCTTGTTCTTTCATTCCAACTTGCTGCATCGAAGCGACCAGAATCGGTCCGACTCGCCGCGTTGGGCGATGGTGTGTTGCTATAACGCCAAGTCGAACGATCCGTACAAGGATTCACATCATCCGCGATACACACCGCTGGACCGTTTAGACGATGCAGCGATCAAGCAAATCGGCATCCGGCGATTTGTTGATGACGACGAAAACTCCGTCGCGTTCTTGGACCCGAATCATGACGCCAGTGCAAAGTCGCTGGAACAGAATGGTTGAACGCATGGCCGATCAGAATGAATCGACTGACTCACTCGTGTTGAACTTTCGGCCAGAGCTTCCCCGGCGTCGTGATTGGCGAATCGGTTGCATCGGTGCCGGCTTTATCATGGCCGATTGCCATTTGGTCGCGTATCGCGGTGCTGGATTGAATCCCATTGCGGTCGCTTCGCGAACACCGTCTCGGGCAGCGGAAGTTGCCGCGCGGCATCAGATTCCGGCAACGTATCCGACCTATCAAGAGCTGTTGGCCGATCCGTCAATCGAAGTGGTGGATGTTGCTGTTCCGCCGGACTGCTTGCTGGACGTGATGCGTGACGTTGTACAAGCACCACACCTAAAAGGCATCTTGGCTCAAAAGCCGTTGGGCGTAAACGTAGCGGAAGCGTCCGAGATCGTGCGATTGTGCGACGAAGCTGGCAAGACGCTTTGTGTCAACCAAAACATGCGCTACGACCAAGCGGTGCGGTCAGCTGGTCAGTTGATCCGGCAAGGGCGATTGGGCGAGCCTGTCTTGGCGACGATCGACATGCGGGCGATTCCTCACTGGATGCCTTGGCAACAGCGTCAGGGATGGGTGACATGCCGGATCATGTCGATTCATCATCTCGATACGATGCGATATTGGTTTGGAAATCCGCGGCGTGTCTTTGCCAGCTTCCGAACCGATCCACGCACAAAATTCGAACACCAGGACGGCATCGGACTGTACATCTTGGAATATGACAGCGGGTTGCGTTGTCAGATTTGTGACGACGTCTGGACCGGGCCAGCTCGTGAAGGTGCGGCAGCAGATTTACGGATCAACTTTCGAATCGAGGGGCTCGACGGTTTGGCAAAAGGCACGATCGGATGGCCGGACTATCCGAAGCGAACACCAAGCACGCTCGACTACACCACCACGCAGGCACCCTGCTGGCATCAGCCGCGTTGGGACGACGTCTGGTTTCCCGATGCCTTTCTGGGGCCGATGGCAGAACTGCTCTGTTCGATCGAGCAACAAAAATCGCCTTCTTTGTCGGGTCACGACAACTTGGCAACGATGGAAGTAGTAGACGCGTGTTATCGATCGGCGAATGAACATCGTGCGATCGAGCTTTAGTCATGCCAAGCGTGGCAATGCTGCATAAAATTCAAGGTTGAAGGCAGAGTAAAGCCAAAGCGGTTGAGGCGGTAAGCGATGGCCCAAACAAGTTCCAATGAATCGGAGGCAACCTATCGGTCGTTGATCGAAAGCTTGCCGCTATGTGTGATCCGCAAGGATCTTCAGGGGCGGCTACAATTCGCCAACGAGTTGGCCTGTGGAGTCATCGGGCGTCCCGTCGACGAATTGATCGGAAAGTCGGATTTTGATCTCTTCCCGGCCGATCTTGCCAAGAAGTACCAGGCCGACGACCATCATGTTCTGGAGTCTGAAGACCTCTATCACAACGTCGAACGCCATCAAGATTCTGGCGGGACTGTCAAGTACGTCGAAGTCTGGAAAGCACCGGTGCGGGACTCCGACGGAACGGTGATTGGCATCCAAGTGATGTTCTGGGATGTGACCGATCAAAAGAACACCGAGCATCAGATCGAGTTCGAAAGAAATTTGCTCTCGATCCTGCTCGACACGGTGCCTGATTCGATCTATTTCAAAGACACCGAAAGCCGTTTCATTCGGTTGAGTCGCAGTTGTGCGACAAAGCTTGGGTTGGAGGATGCTCGCGACGCGATCGGCAAATCCGATGCCGATTTTTTCGGCCGTGAACACGCCAAGGAGGCGCTTGCCGACGAACGCCGGATCTTAGAAACCGGCGAGATGATCCAAGGCAAGATCGAACGGGAAACCTATCCCGATCGAGACGACACTTGGTGCAGTACGACCAAAGCGCCGCTCGTCGATTCTTTTGGTCAAGTCGTCGGAACGGTGGGCATTTCACGCGACGTGTCCGAGCAAATTCGCGCCGAACAGGAGCTCTCACGCGAACGCGATTTGTTGAAAACGATCATCAACAATGTGCCCGATTTGATCTATGTCAAAGACCGTGCCGGGCGATTCGTGACCGCAAATCAGTCCTTGGTGAATCTGTTGGGGCTGGCATCGACCGAGCAAATCATCGGTAAAAGCGACTATGATTTTTCGCCAGCTGAAATGGCGTGCAATTATGTCACCGACGACCAGAACGTGATGCGGACCGGTGAACCGCTGTTTGATCGCGAGGAGTCACACCAGGGACCCGATGGCGAGCCGCGTTGGTTGTTGACCACCAAGGTGCCGTTGCGTGACAGCGAAGGCGAAGTGATCGGTGTCGTCGGGATTGGTCATGACATCACCGAACGAAAGAAGTTTGAAAAAGAAATCGTTGAGGCCAAAGACATCGCGGATAAGGCCAATCGTGCCAAAAGCGATTTTCTGGCCAACATGAGTCACGAGATCCGCACGCCGATGAACGCGATCATCGGTATGACGGACTTGCTGCTGGAGACGCGTCTGGATACGACGCAGCGCAGTTTTCTGTCGATGGTCCAAGAGTCGGGTGAATCCCTTTTGTCGATCATCAACGACATCTTGGACTTTTCGAAGATCGAAGCGGGCAAGCTGGAGATCGAACCACAAACGTTTGACTTGCGCGAAAGCATCGGTGACACGATGAAGACGCTTGGGTTGAAAGCCCATGCCAAGGGGCTAGAGCTTGCTTTTCGTGTCGATCCGTTAGTGCCTCGCTATGTCGTGGGTGATGCCGGGCGTATACGGCAAATCTTGGTCAACTTGGTGGGCAACGCGATCAAGTTCACCGAGCACGGTGAGGTCTTTATCGATGTAAAAGCTAAGCGTTCGGATGAAACCGAGGCGGTGCTTAACATCAGGGTCCAGGACACTGGCGTTGGGATCCCCGCCGAGCGATGCGAAGCGATCTTCCGCGAATTCGAGCAGGCTGACACATCGGTGACGCGGCGATTCGGCGGGACGGGCTTAGGTCTGGCGATCTCCACACGCTTGGTCAGCCTAATGGGAGGCACGATCGAAGTCGACAGCGAGGTTGGCCGCGGCAGCACGTTCGAATTTGATTTGCATCTCGGTGTTGCGGCCGATGCCGAGACCTCGGTCAGTAAAGGTTTGGTGTATGTCGGCGGAACAAAGGTCTTGATTGTCGACGACAACGCGACCAACCGAACGATTTTGCAGGAGATGTTCTCGAACTGGGGAATGACGCCAATCTTGGCCGAGTCAGGCAAAGTTGCCTTGGCATTGTTGCGTGACGCGGAGCGCAGTGACCAGCCTTGCAAGTTGGTGGTCACGGACATCCACATGCCCGAAATGAGTGGCTACGATTTGGTCCAAGAGATTCGCAAAGATCCGGCGATTGCCGAAACCCCCGTCATTATCTTGACCAGCGCCGGACGCCAAGGTGATCACGCCCGGAACGTCGAACTCGAAATCGCAGAACGATTGCTGAAGCCTGTCAAGCAATCTGAAATCTTTGATGCGATCGTGCGAACATTGGGCGTCAACGGTGCCGAGGACGAGCCCGATCACGCCGCAGTCGATTTGTCGGATGATGCCCTACGCGGGTTGCGGGTGCTGTTGGCGGAAGACAATCTCGTCAATCAAAAACTCGCGATCGGCGTGCTTTCGCGGATGCAAATGGAAGTCACGGTTGTCAGCGATGGGCAAGCGGCGATCGATTTATTGCGTGAGCGTGACTTCGACGTGGTGTTGATGGATGTCCAAATGCCCGTTGTCGATGGGTTGGCGGCAACCGAGCAGATTCGTCAACAGGAAGTCGAAAGTGGGAAACATGTTCCGATCATTGCCATGACGGCTCATGCGATGAAAGGCGACCGCGAGCGTTGCTTGCACGCCGGAATGGACGAATACATTCCAAAGCCAATTCGGATCGCAACCCTGAAAGAAACACTCGGCCAAGTGATCGAAAGTTTCGGTGTCGTTGTGCAAACGGAGAGCGATTGCGAAACTTCTCCCGCGACATCGGATCGCTACAGTTTAGATCAGGTTCGGCAACTGGTCGGTGGCAGCGAAGATTTGCTGCACGATCTGATGGCGGCCTATCTGCAAGAGAGCCAGACGTTACTTGAGCAGCTTCGTGCAGCGATCGAGTCGAAAGACATCAATGCGATTCGCACGTTGTCGCATACCTTGGGCGGCGCATCACGCAGTGTCGGTGCTGACCACGCCGCCGCGGTTGCAAATCAGTTGCAAAGCATTTCTGATGAAACAACGGCAAGCGAGCTCAACGACGCGTATCAGACGCTGCATTCCGAAGTCCATGCGGTCCTGGAAGTGATGCGAAAGAGCGGCGGGCGGGATTAGCCGGTCGTCTCGTCGCTGGTTTCTTCGTATGCGACTCGCAGCTTTTCCAGTCCCCGTATCCACATCATGCGTGCCGCGGCGTTTGACTTGCCAATGCGTTTGGCGATCTCTTCGTGCGTCAAGTTTTCGAGATGACGCAAGACCAAGACTTCGCGATCCGCTGGCTGCAAAGCGTTCAGTGCTGCCGCGAGTCGCAACGCTTTTTCTGATTGCTCGGCAATGTCGGCAGGCCCAGGGTTGCGATCGATTGCCATCTCCGACAGTCGCAAGCTGTCTTGGTCGATTGCGGCTTGCAGCAACTGCTCGCGTCCCAAGCCGCGTTTCTGTGTTTGCAGTTGATCTCGATTGAAACGCATTAGCGTGCGTTGCAGAATCGTCTTTAGCCAGGCGAGGCGTTCGGCTTGTGTCGTTCCACGAAAGTCTGCATTGCCACGCCATGCGTCCACCAGCGTTTGCTGAACCACATCGGACGGATCGATACGCCCTTTCAAGCCTCGCGGAAGCTGCCGTTCAGCGAGTAGACGAAGCCACGGCCGCAGTGGTCCGATCGACCAACTTTTCCGCAAGGCGTTTTCATAATCGTCACCAGTGTTCGGGGCTTCTTCGTTCATGCCGTCACCGCAGCTGCGTTTCGACCAGCGAATGTGTTTCTCATGAGTCGTTTCAGGAAACTGGTAATCAAGTAAACCGCGGCGTAGATCAACGAAACGAGCAGGTAGCACAACAAGAGTACTCGTGCCGAATCGTCAAACGCGAGAACGTAGTGGTAGGGTTCGTCTTTCGTGCGAAAGAGTTCAAAAGCCGATACGATCAGAAACACGCCAACGGTTCCGACAGACAACGTCATGCGAATGGCAAGCAGGTGCCGATCTTGGCGAGACCGTAATGCGGCCTTCGCGGAGACGATGCCGGCAAAGGCCGCGATGCCATACAGCAATGTTACCGCCAGGTCATTGCGGTCATCGACGAAGTTTTGCCAATAATACATCCACACCCCGACGACCGCCGGGAGAGTCAGTAGCCAGCGAATGCCCCATCGACGGTGACGGAGCGATCGACGTACGTACCAGAACGGGGTAGTAACCAACGCTGCGATCGCGGCGAGACCGTGCGCAAGACTGGCAAGCAATTCCGCTAGGCTGGAGTGAACGCCGGCATCGGCAAACAATTGACGTCGCAACCGTGGGTCGGCTACCGAATGGAAAGTGACGGCGGAATCGGCTGCTTGCGTAGTGCTCTCAAGCTGCCTCGCTTCGAGGCCATCGGGAGTTGGGCAAGCGACGATGCCGTTTCCGTCCGCATCGAGTCTGCAAACGGCTGGCGGTTGGTCAAAAAAACGAACGCCATTTGGGGCGATCTCGAGTGTTTGTCCTGTGTTCCAACAAACGCCTTTCCAGCTTGATGTTTGCGCACGTTTCCAACTGACCCATTGATCGCCTTCACGCCGAAACGTGTCACCATTGATCGTTTCCAAATCCGACAATTGCAATGTGAAAGTTGGTGTTGCGGAATCGATCGGCAAACGGATCGCGTGTTGAATCGCCCTGATGTTTTTGCTGGCGTCTGCTGGGCGTTGGTGATCGTAAGCGAGCAACAGGCTTTCCACTGTTCCATCTTCGTCGACGTCGGCCATCTGGATTTGGGCAATGTTGCCGGAATTCCAATCAAAACGATGCTCGTCCGTTACCTGCAGTTTGCTGTTCGCTGTATCAAAGATCGTGCAGTGGTATTGATTGCGGTACTTGCGGCCCCACGCCACGCGTGTTGAGGATTTATCGGATGAAACATTCGATAGGCAGGCGTTGCGATCCCATCGATCGAACCACCACGCTTGCAGTTCGTCTCCATCTGGCGGTTCGTAAAAATCCAGTGCTGTTCCCGTCGACGAGCAGAGGTTCAACGTTTGGTGTTCGGCATCTTCGTCGCGAAGTCCAAAGTAAACAATCGAAACGCTGTCTTTGGATTGGACGGTGGTGAATTGAATCGAGTAGTCAGTGTCGGTTGAGGGGTAATACATCGAGCGTTCCCACAGGCGATCACCGTTTTTTCCATTCCATGCCGCCAGAAATAAAACGCCATCGCGAGAATCGGAGCCCACCACATCTTCTGTCCCATCGCCGTTCAGATCGGCGAGTTGCAAATGGCTGAAGGTTTGTGGTTTGTTATGACGATTCGCTTCGGAAAGGAAATTGCTCGACCAACGGACCGCACCGCTGCGGAGGTTCACCAACGACATTTTGAAGGCGTTGATTCGATTGGTCGAAAAGCTGCCTTGAAGTGATCCGTCACCGACGACGAGGGCAGAAGTCGCGTCTTGCGTTTCGAGGAACGCAATCGCACGGCCATCAAGCGTGGTGGGTAACTCACAAAGTGTGTCTCCGTTCCACCCTTCGAGCAGCCGATTGTCGGTTTCGTTCTCGAATTCCATGGTTTGGACTAAAAAGTCAACCGTGTGACCTCGCCAGACTGTCAGGACATGGCTGTTTGATCCTTCTTGTCGGAATTGATGCGTCCAAAGGGTTTCCAAACTTGATGCGTCAAACACCGCAAGCTCGTTGGTTGATTGATCGTGAACGGCGACAAGACTCAAACCGTTTTCGTTCCAAGTGGCCAGAATGTTGTTGCTCCCAAGCCTTAGGGGGGACGATGGAGTCTTGCGGATCAGTGAAACCATGTCATCGCCCAAGCCATAGGGGCCGCCGCGTCGGCGATAGGCTCGTACGTCGTGCTGGTCGTTGGCTGGCGCAGGACAAACATCTAGCCCATTTGCGATTTCAGTCGCGTTTGGGTCGCTCGGATGAAATCGGATGACTTGGCTTGCCAGATTCGTATCTAGGTTGTCACGTCCGACCACGACATCGATCTCTACGGACCCGCGTGGCACAGATCGGATCGCGTCGATTCCGATAACGATCGGTTGATCGACATGGTCGTGGATTTTGTGGCGAGCCCAACTGAGCGATCGGCCATCGCGTGAGGAGATCCAATCGACGTAGGCGAACACGTTGTCTTGTTCAAGTTCTGTCGAAGTCGCAGAGTCAAGCGACAAAGATGCGGTCGCAATGTCTTTCCAGCCATCGTTATCGAGGTCATCTGCTACGGTCAGTCGAGCCAGTCCGGTGCTGAATAACTCTTGGACTGGTGCGAAGTCATCGCCAGCCAAAATTTCGCGACCGCTCGCCGCATCAAAGATCTGAATTCCGAAGCTTCGTTCATACCGCTGCCTTTGTCTGGGGAAGATGACTTCGTCAAGTCCGTCGCCATTCAAATCGGAAACGAGTGGCCAGTCATTGTGATTGTGTCCGACGCTGTCTACCCAATCGAGATGCTGCAAGACGGTTTGCCATTTGAGGGTTCCTTGTGCGTCATAGGCAAGAACCTCGGTCCCCTCGATCATGCCAGCGTTTTGATAAAGTTCCGTTTGGCTAATGAAAATTAAGCGAGCATCGCGGCCTGTGCCTGCCAGACGCGGTGCGTGCGCTGGTGTAAATGGCAGTTTGATTGTTTGCGTTGGTTGTTGGTGGTTGCTGAGCGCAAAAAGCGTACAGAGGTTCCCTTGCAACGAAGCGATTCTGATTTCACCATCGTTGATCAGCAGCACCGGAGGGCTGGGAGTTGCGATTCGACGCGGCCAGCGTGACATCTGTTGGCGTATGTGAAAGTCATGGGCGTTGTATCGCCGGTTGATGTAGAGAACTCTGCCATGGCTGGAGGTGAACGCGCCCCTTTTACGATACTGCATCTTCTCTGGTAAGAAGACACCATCGGCTGGCCAAGGTTTGTCCTGGGAATAAGGGAGCATTTGTGAAACGGAATGGATCGGCTGGCCTGTTGCCGAATCGATGCTCACAAAACAAGCGACCGTCAGTCCGGTAAAGTCGACAAAGACGATTTGGGCAAAGAGATCGTTCAGGCCGTCACCGTTTTGATCCGGGATGGTTTTTAAATGCTGGATACTTGGGAAGCCGAGTTCTGCCTTAGAGTTGAATTGAAATTGAAGTGGAATGGTTGATTTCGTGTAGATGGCATCCGATGAAAACGAAGTCGCCCAAAGTGTTTGGCCTTCGTGACTTAGTGCACAGAGTGCCGGCTGATCAATCGCTGCAATCACCGTATCGAGATGCTCGTCACCATCGATGTCGATTGGGTCACGTAGTGAAAAGGTGCCTTGTGAGTAGAGTGGCGCGTCATCAAGCGTCCGTTGTCCGCGATCGAAATCGGATAACGGGATAAATGTGTTGGCAAAGTTGACGGTGACCGGTTTGTGGCCTTGCGGCGGATCATTCAGGCGTAGTTCAAAATGTTTCGTTGAAACCGCTTGGACATCGGCGTTCCACTGGCCTTCGGAGTGCATGCTGATACGTTCGAGCTGGCCTTCATGTCGCGTCAAGATTGCCGGACCGTAAGCTGATGGGACTACATCGATCAGTTTTCCGTTGATGCGGACTGATCTTTCTTCCACACTGGCTTGGCTAATCTGCAACTCTTGCGTCACACCTCTGTCGAGGTTGAATCGCACAGGTTGCCCCCAACCGCCTTCGGGGACGACGATCCCGCGGTATTCCTGTGCCGGAAGCGTTTCAAAGCGACGCATCGGCAACGTCAGTTCCTGTGGAGGTGTTGACGTCGGTGTCGTCGGCGACAACAAGGCCTGATATTGCGTCGCGCCGGTGCGAATTCGGAATCGACCTTGCTGGCTTGCCTGCCAAGTGTTCAGGACGAACAGTCCAATCAGCGTCGCGACCACCGCAAGGACCGTTGCGGACATCGCGATCTTGATCCGCGATTGATGTTTGCGGGTATACCGTGCCGATCGTTCCAGCAATGACAAGGGGCGAGCTCGAATGGGGTGGTCGTCGCGAATTGCACGCAATTCGTTCGCCAATTCGCCGGCGGATGCATAGCGCCGGTCGACATTTTTCTCCATCGCTTTCAGAATCACCGTCTGTAAATCCGCCGGCAAATCAGGACGGTGATCACGTGGTGGTGCTGGCTCGTCATAACGAATCTTTGTAAACAGTTCGACAGGATCGTTGCCTTGAAATGGCGGTGTGCCGCATGCCATTTCATACAGCGTCGCGCCGAGCGAAAAGACATCGCTGCGCTGGTCAACGTCTTCTGATCGGCACAGGTCGGCTTGTTCGGGACTCATGTACCTTGGCGTTCCAAGTAGCGCGCCGGTCATCGTCGCACCCGCATCGATAAGCCGGCGTGCGAGACCGAAGTCGGTCAACCAAACACGGCCGCTGTGGTCGACGATCAAATTGCCCGGTTTGACGTCTCGGTGGATCACATGACGCTGGTGCGCATGATGAAGCGCCTCGGCGACTTGGATGCCGACATCAAGAATCTGTTCGAGATCAGTTCGGGTTTCGTTTTCGATGGACCGGCTGATGATCGTCGCAAGGCTTTCGCCTTCGATTCGCTGCATCGCATACCAGCTCGTGTCACCTTCGCGTCCCGTCGCATAGACCGGAACGATGTTGGTGTGGTGCAGTGCACCAGCCGTTTCGGCTTCCCGGCGAAATCGATCGAGAGCGTTTGGATCGACGATCCCAAATCGCATCACTTTCAAGGCGACAATTCGGTCCAGCGACCGATCGCGTGCCTCGTAGACGACGCCCATGCCGTCGCGGCCAATTTCTTGCAAGATGTCGAATTGGCCGACCGAGACTTGGGCATGTGTTTCGGTTGGTACACGCGTTGGCGGTTCGAACAGTTCAACCGCATCAAGACACTTCGCCAAGCGTTCGGCGTGTTCTGGATGCTGAGCCAACCAGGTTGAGCGATCGGGTGCAGTGCCCCGTTCACGATGACTCAAGTAGCGATCAAGCAGCGCCGCGATGGTCGCATCCAGCGTTTCATCACCCGTATCGTTTTGAGCGTCTTCTGCTTTATTCATCATCAGCCATCGTACCCGAAAATGTCGATGGGACTGACTAGACAATCAGCGATTGATCAGTCCCTAAGGCGAAAGAGACAAACGGATCGCTGGCGCAACAAAATAATTTAAAATCTAACGTAGTGGACGAAGCGATGAGTCCCTGCCATTGCAAGGGGGCTCATCGCTTCGTCCACTCCATGGACATCGTTACCCGGCCCTGCGGACCGGGCTAGGTAATTGGCTGGACCTTTGGCCCAAAGAAGTAACTTGTCGTTTCGATAGTTCAGAATTGCAGCGATGAAAAACACGGATAGAACATGATGAAATGCAAAGGACGGTCAACGCTGGGCTCTGCGCTTCTCCGCGTGCTTTGCGGTTCATTCCTCCCACGTCGTCTACCCGATTCGTTTCGATGGACTGTCAGCCTCCACGAGAGGCAGTGCCCGGTTCGAAGCCAAGAGACGACTCATGGAAAAGATGGTGATCAGCGTTGGTGCTATTCGTTGATCAGGTCCTTCATCTGATCAATTTTGATGCCTCCGTAGAGGCGAGTGGAGACGAAGTTGCGTTCGCCGGGGGCCTGAAGAAAATTGGGGAGATGCCAAACTTCTTTGTCTTTGTGCTTCAGCCAGAGCTCTTGGAAAGCAAGCGAGCCTGGTGCATACATCCATTGGAGGCCTTTGTCCGTTCGGTGGCATTCCAGCAAGAGTGTCAGCTCAGGGTCGGTGCCGAGTTGGTTGGTGAAAATGAACAAGCAACCATCGACGACATGTGAATCGGACTCACGCAATTCGTCTTGATTGAGACGAAAGACAGCTTTAGGTTGCAGTTTTAGCGGGTGGATTTCGCCGGTTGTTGCAGAACGAGTCTCTGCGGTGAATTGTTTTGCGAGGCCCCGCATTTGGAGATCTCGTTGACGAAGTGCGCTCGCGTCGCTTCCTTCGGCAGGAGGCATGGCACCAGGAAGCGGCCGAGGTTGAATACCAGGCGGCGCCCACATGACACCCCAATCGCAGCGACTGACAATCGGCTGGGGAGGCGTTTCGACGAGGGCCTGGAACTCCTGATAAACCTCATGGCCGTAATTTAGCGGAAGCGACAGAACTCCACCCGCGACGATGGCCCTGCCTTGATAGGTCCAGACGTAAACGTCACCAGAGTTAGGCGCATTGGTATCACGGAAACCTTGATAGTCCAGCCCCGTCCAAGTCATCACCGGCGCTTCAAGCTGAAGCTTTTGTTTGCCTTCGGGATCAAGGTGAAAGTTGATTTGCCGAGCTTGATGTCGATAAAACTTCTTGAGCGTCTCGTAATCTTCCTTCGGGTTTTGTGCAACGGACGGAATCGCGAAGACAATCCAGAGCAATGTGGCGAAGTATCGCATTCCAGTTCCCGTGCGAAGAGTGTGAAGACATGGTGTCTGAAATGGTATCCGCTCGAGATCTGCCACGCAAATTAATTGGAAGGCTATTTATACAAGCCGGGGACTCATCGCTTCGTCCACTACATGGAAATCGTTACCGGGCTCTGCGGACCGGGCTAGGCAATTGGCTGGACCTTTGGCCCAAGGAAATGACTTGTCGTTTCGTCCACTACGGAAACGAAAACAGCCGGCGGGGGTGCCGCCGGCTGTTGTTTGGTTTGTCGATTCGCGAATCGTTTTACTTCGTTGCCGGGACGACTTTGTCCAGACCGAAGTCGATGTATTGGCCACCGGTGGATTGGTGGCAGTGAATCGCGACGACGTTTTCGCCTTCTTGGAAAGCGTCCGATTCGATTTCGAAGGAATCGTAATCGGTGGTGTATCCGCCGAGCGAAGTGACGAGCTTTCCGTTGACGTAGACCTGAGCCTCTTCGTCGTGCCAGATTCGCAGTGCCAGTCGCTTGGGGATCTCGTTAAGTTTGATCGTCCGTCGCAGCCAAACGTCGTCGGTGTTCCAAATGGTTCCGATGGGAGCGCTCGGCGTTTGACGCGACCCCAAGCCACCTTGGGCTTTCGACCAAGACGAGTCATCGTAATCGACAGCAAACCAGTCCCCACTCGGATGCTCGGTCGTAAAACGATACGTCGACTTGGTGTCAGCCGCGGTGGCGACCAGGTTAACGGTCTTGGGTGGCGTCGGCATGTCGGCCCAACCGGCAGCCTTCGTTTTGTCCATTGACGCGTACTGTTGCCAAACCTTGGCATCGTACAGCAGCTTCAAAAAGACACCGCCAACCACCGGACGCGCGGTGAAGCCACGTTTGCGTGCGGTCGACGTGAAGTACCAATCGGTCATCGGCGAACGATCAGGTGTTTCATCAAGAAATTCGTGCACCGGTGCGACCAATGCGTCGAAATCATTGCGGTCTTCGGTCAGCGTTGCCGTCCAAAGGATCCAGTCCAGCTTGGTGTAGTCCGAACGATTGTCGAGTGGCAAGCCGAATTCGTTTTGAATCCCGCGGTAGTACTTCATCTCGGTTTCGTAAACGTCACTTGGGAACAGGTCCAATCCCAAGATGCGGTCCCAAACCAAGTTGTACTTTTGGCTCCAAGTGCCCTCGCGGTCGAACGCCAGACGATAGTGGTCGCCGTCGCGAGCCGCTTCGATCCATTGCTGAGCGTACTTCTTGGCGAAACCGTTGTACTTGTCAGCTGCCTTGGGTTCGCCACGCATCTCGCAAAGCTTGGCGTAAGCACCGAGGGCACAGATCGCTTTGGCACTCAAGTTAACGTTGTGAGCCATGTGGCCGGCAAAGTCATCGGTGCAAAGCTGGTTCTCGGGATCAAAGCCCTTGTCGCTCAAGTAATCGGCCCACTGGGTCAATTGCTTCCAGTACAGGCCGGCGAAATCGGCGTTGCCTTCCATTTGCGCGACCGCACCGAAGAGCAGCAGCAAGTTACCGCATTCTTCGACCGGCATTTGGTTTTCTTCACTTCGTTCGCCACCGCCGTAACGTTGTCCGTTGGCTTTCGGGTAGGTGCCAAGGTCGTGTGGCGCGAAGGGGAAACGCCAGCGGCTTGAAGCGGCGTATTCCATGAACGGAACGATAAAGGACTTCGATACCGAAGGGCCAAACAACAAGAACTGAGGTGCCATCGGATAGAAAACGTCCGAGGTCGCGATGCAGCCGTTGGAGTGATTCTCCTTGCTGAATTGCAACGGTTGGCCGTTGTCATCGGCAACGAACTTTCCGGCCGCAAAGCATTGGCGATAGGCCAACGCACCGATGTCGGCGTAGTCTTGTCCGCCGGCGTTTTTCAGATCGCTCATCAGCTTGTCGTCGAACGCTTCGCAGCGGCTTTCCAAGTCAGCGTGTTCGGCGATCGCAGCGTGGATCAGGTCTTTCGCTTCCCAGCCGTCCTTGCGCCAGAACGGACGCAGGCGATGCTTCATAAATTCGATCGAATACAAATCGTCGTATGCGATCAGTGCAAAGCAGGATGCCGTCTTGTCGGCGGTCGCTTTTCCGGCCGGCATGGCGACCGCGGCAACCACTTCGTCGGCGCGTGCGGGGAAGCTTGCCTTTTGATCGGTCAAGCCTTTGACGCCAGCGGTGTCGAACGCTTCACGCAAGGCAGTCGACGATCCGAAGGCAGTCGTCGCGTTCGCTTTCTTGTCCGCTGCAACATACAGGTAGCCCCAGTCGATCCGCAGGTCGTCACCCGATTTGCCGAGGACGTACTGCGAAACCGTGCCCAGTTTCAATGCGGTGGCGTTATCCAGCGACTCACTGGTTCCGGTGACTTCTTGTTCGGGAAGGTTCGTTGCCAACTGGCCGCCGGCGTCGAAGTAGAACTCGACATCATGGCTGTTCTTGTCCGTCGACGTCGCTTCGCAGTTGACGTAGGTCGTCGGGCGGCTGAGCAGCATCATGTCGCCGGGCAATGCGGGCGTGGTGAAGGTCAGCGTGACCGAGACGCCGTGTCCGGCGAATCCATAAACCGTCCGTGTCGGCAGAACTTTGACGGACGTTTGTTTCAGTGCGGCGATCGTTTGCGGCGAGTCACCCATCAAGCGATAGGCATGACCGTCGACGCGTACGATGGCCGACATCGGTTGTGTCTTACCGGTCCAGTGCGTCGTTGCGGTTTCCCACAGGTTGTCGCTTTGTGACCAGACACTGAAGTACGGATCGCAGGCAACGAGTGGGACTGCTGGTGGGCGAAACGCTTCGTCGGCCAACGCCGGCGTCGGTGCCGATGTCAGCAGCGCGAGGCCGGACACCATCAGGCAGGTAAAGAGTGAACGATTCATCATGTTTGGGGAAAGTCCGTGATCGGGTTGGAAAACGATTCGATCCGTTGTCCGCGGTCGTCAGGGCCTAATCGGAGGCAGGCCCTGTTCGGCCAAGTCACAAAGGCGAGTGGCTTACGCCCGTCGGGCAGACGTCATCGCGGTGCCTTGCGGGCTTGATGCGAGAGTCCGGCGGAGATGCCACGCAACGGATCAGAACACGTCACGTTCAAACGTACGCCTCCGGCAACCCAAATGTCACGCGGTGGGCGAGATAGATTTGGGGGTGATCCCCGCATTAGGGACCGATTGCGGAGGAATCGCGGGGTTTAACAAGATAACAGCCCCCGCGAATCAGAACATGAGACGCGCCGTCGGCGCATTGAGAGGCCTTGTCAGTCGAGGCCGTATTCCTTGCAACGTTCACGCAAGGTGCTGCGGTGAATCCCCAGGATTTCCGCGGCTTTCGCCCGATTGCCGCCGGTGTGCTGCAACACTTTTTGCATCAATGTTGGCTCGAAATCGTCCAAAAACTTGGCGTGTAAATCCGCAGAATTCGAGTCGTCCTTGGCCAGTTGGTTTTTGACCCACTTCTCGACGACTGATTCCGGTGTCGCAGCACTGTCGCCGTTTTCACCACCAGCTGTGCTGGGGCGGTTAACCGCATTGATGGGCAAATCGGCGATGACCAGCGGACGACCGCGTGCGATAACGGCCGCATGTTCGATCGCATTTTTCAGTTCACGGACGTTTCCGTACCAATGTCGCTGCTGCAACTCTTCGATGATTTCGTCGCTCAGATCAACGGACACGGGCGTGGAGAGTCGCGACAAGAAATGTTCGCACAGCGGCACGATGTCTTCGACACGTTCACGCAGCGCTGGCAAGTGAATTTGCATCCCGCTCAATCGGTGATACAAGTCTTCGCGAAACTCGCCCTTCGAGATCGCTGCGACCAAGTCACAATTCGTTGCCGCGATCACGCGAACGTCAGCAACCCGTGAACGGACTTCGCCGACCCGGCTGAATTCACCCGACTCCAACACACGCAGCAGCTTGACTTGGATCCGCATCGGCAGGTCACCGATTTCATCCAGCAAGATCGTCCCACCGGCGGCTTGCTCGAATAGGCCGGCGCGATCGCCGATCGCTCCGGTAAACGCGCCTTTGACGTGACCAAACAATTCGCTTTCGATCAGCTCCGGGTTCAACGCCACCGGGGCGGTGACAATGTAGGGTCGATCAGCACGACTGGAGTGTTTGGCGATCGCCGCGGCGACCAACTCCTTTCCCGTCCCCGTTTCACCGGTGATCAGAACTGACAAGTCGCTATCGGCCACCAAAGCGATTTGGCGAAAGACTTGTTGCATCGCCGCAGACCCGCCCACCATTGATGCGGCACTGGTGGCCAGTGAAGTCTTGTCTTGGTTGCGAGAGGCTTCGGCGGATTGAGCTTCGACGGTTTGCAGCGTGCGGCGACAGACTTGCAGGACGTCTTCCAATCGGAACGGTTTGGTCAAGTAATCGCTGGCACCGTTTTTGACAGCCGCGACGGCGGTTTCCAGATCCCCGAACGCGGTGATGATCACGATGGGGGCATCAGTGCGTTCGATGAACTTTGGCAGCGCGGTGATTCCGTCCATTCCCGGCAACCGCACGTCCAAGAACGCCATCGAAAAGTCTTGGTCTTCGGCGAGCCGCAAACCTTCTTCGGCGCTGGAGGCGATCGTCGCGGTGTGACCTTCACCGGCGAGCGTTTTTTCGAGTGCCCAGCAAATCGCGGGCTCATCGTCAACGATCAAGACTTGATGTTGCATGTGAATCGGAATTCGGTCTGATGAGAAGTTCTGATGTATTCGACTCGGCCGCCCAGCGAGGTTGCCGCACGCATGGCAACCGATAACCCCAAACCCAAGCCTTCGGATTTAGTTGTCACAAAGGGCTCAAACATTTCAGCCGCGATTTTGTCGGCGACGCCCGGTCCGTCATCGATGACTGAAACGACCAAGGTCTGATCACGACAAGACGCGTTGACCTTGACATTCTTACCCGCTTGCAAGGCATTTTGAATCAAGTTCGACACCCCCGCAACAAACGTTGAACCTTCCGCGACAGTGAATTGGTCAACGGAGTCATCAATTTCCCAGGCGAGGGGACGACGAAGGTGGGATGCGATCGGGCCGATCGCATCGCGTATTTGATCCAGGCATTCGCTGACCGGCATCTCCACCGCGTCGGCTAATCGTCCAGACGCCAGCATCACGATTCGGCGAACGTAGTCTTCTGCTTTTTCGATTTGGTCGAGCGCCACCCCGATGCCTTCGTCATTGGCCGAGTCGCACTCGTTGGCGTGCAATTCGACAGCCATCCGAGCACCGGTCAAGCTGTTGCGAAGCTGGTGGGCCATGCCTGCGGCGACCTGGGCGATCAGCTTTTCACCATGACGCCGCTCGGTTTGTTTCCACAGCGTCTCGAGCTCGGACGCCATCTGGTTGATCGAATGGGCAAGTCGCGAAAGTTCGTCTTTGTCGTTGTCTTCGATCGTCAGTTTCAAATTGCCGCTGGCGATCCGGTGGACTTCTTGCTGCAGCCGTCGGATCCGTTTGATCAGCCGCGATGCGAGCAGGTAGCTGATCAGTCCCAGAGGGACGACCGTCAACAAGCCCGTCGCGATTGGCAGTGCGATGAATTGTCCGCGTCGCTTGGCAAGTTCGCTTTGATCCAGCAACACGGCGACTTGATTGACACCATCCTGTCGTCGCTGGGGGCTTTCGATTTTGATGCGGCGGACTAGGTACGGGACGCCATCGATCGTGATCGAGGCGTGGTCGGCTGGCGGCTCGTCGAGGCCTTTGATCGTCCCGCGAATCACATTGTCATCGGCGTCCAGTGTGATCAGTTCTGTTCCGGTCAAGCTGGCAAGCAATCGCATCACGTTTTCGTTGAACGGGTACTTCGCTTGTGCGATCGTCCGTTCTAGATCATCAAAACGCTGTTCGGATTCTTGTGCGGCTTGTTCCGAACCGAATCGATAGGCCGCCAGCGAAATCGCGATGGCGACAACCGAAGTCGCGAGCAGGATTGGGCCCAAAAAACGAAACCGCAGGGAAGACGTTGCCGTCATCGGCAAGTCAGCTGGGTGCGGCGGCGGATTGATGGAAGCGGTCATCGACGGGATGTCAGTTCGTCGATTCGATTTTTAGTACCGGCAGACGACCGCGCACATCGATCTGGTCACGGATCGATTGAGGCGTGTTGTCGGCGGGGCGAGGACGCAGATCGGGATCGATTTCTGGGGCGACGTAGTGCGAGCCTTGGCGGGTGCCACGTCGGTCGAACTCAGCTTCGATTTGCAGCTTCAACGTCGACTTGTCCAAACACCATTGCGGTGCGATCAAATACTTGGGCGGGGCGTCACCACTGATGCGTTCGACGACTGTCGTCGGAGGGATACGTTCTAGAAAATCGACGACGGTGTTCACATAAGTGTCCTGTTCCATCATCTTGATTTTTCCGCTGCTCACCTCGTCGCCAAGCTTCGTACCTTGGACCGCATAAAGGTTGTGCAGTTTGATCGCATCAAATCCCAGTCGCGAAACCTCATCCGCCGTCTGCATCATCATCTCGTGCGTTTCGCCCGGGATCCCCAGGATGATGTGGACGCAGCATTCGAAACCGCGACCTCGCGATCGGTCGATCGCATTGATCATGTGCTCGTGGTTGTGAGCACGATTCATCCAGTCCAGTCCCGGCTGGTGCATCGTCTGCATGCCGTATTCCAGCGAAACATAATGCTCACGGGCCAGACCTTCGACCAGCGACAGCACACTTTCGGGAACACAATCGGGACGCGTGCCAATTGCCAAGCCAACGATATCGGGGTGTTGGCCGATCGCCAGACGGAAGACTTCTTCCAGTTGGTCGACCGGGGCATAGGTATTGGTGGCCGGTTGGAAATAGGCCAAAAAACCGGAAACATTTTTATAGCGCCGGCGGACCGTTATGATGCCAGAATCTAATTGTTCGCTGACACGTTTCAGCCGCACGCGTCGCGAGGGGCTGAACGAACGGTTGTCGCAAAAATTGCAACCGCCGCGTGCGACGGCCCCATCGACGTTGGGGCAAGTGAACCCGGCGTCCAGGCTGACACGCTGGATACGTCCGCCGAATTGGCGCCTTAAAAAAGCACCAAAGGCGTTAAAATAAAGACCCTCGCGTTGCCAGGCCAAACGATCATTAGAACCGGAAATTGTCAAAGGAGTCCGTTGCCAAGCGGGGGTGATCGGTCGATATTAGGGAGTTCGTTGTTCCACCGTCCTGCTGCTCACGCGCAGGATTTTGTGACTCAGTTTAATACGTACGACAAGCCCACCATTCACGAGGCGTGGCGGTGAACTATTTTGACGACAATGAAGACCAGGATTTCGCCGGAAAGTATGGGCAATTGGTCCCCATCGGTGGTGGCGATCCGATCCCACTGATGAAAGATCGCCTGGTCGTCGGTCGACGCGCTGAGTGCGATATCCAGTTGAAGTTCAACAACGTCTCCGGTCAACACGCACGGATGAGTTTGGAGCAGGGATATTGGTTCATTCGGGACATGAACAGCCGAAATGGCATCAAAGTTGACGGCCGCCCTGTCATCCGAAAACGCCTCGATCCGAAATGCAAACTCGCCATCGCACGTCACGTGTACACTGTCGAGTACGATCCACAGCTTTTGGGTGCCTACGGACCACCACCGGCGGATGACGAGTATTTGGACGAAGTGATGAAAAGTTCGTTGATGTCGCGTGCCGGCGTCAGCAAACGTGACGCCAAAGGTTTCACCAATAAGAAACCCGAGTAAACAAGCTCTCATCAGCCGCATTGGCATCGCCAGCGGTTGCGTGATTTGCTTTCTCAGCCGCACCAGCATCGCCGGCGGGAAACCGAAAATCGCCTAAAGGCTAGACTCCAACAGGTAGTGGACGACGCGAGGAGTCCCCGCCTTGTGCTTAATGAGCCGCATTGGCGATAGCCAGCGGTTGTGTGGCTTTGGTTTTGCCGGCGGACCGAGAATCGCCTAAAGGCTAGACTCCAGCGGCGTTTGTCTTAGGGGCGAAGCCCCGGCCGGTTACCTAGCCAGGTCCGCAGGGCCTGGAAAATGACCCAACCAAAAACAGTAGGGCCAACGGC